>CAKZPH010000128.1 GCA_937138605.1 uncultured Ignavibacteriales bacterium | reverse complement strand
AAATTCTAAAGAAATTCAAAATATACCCAAATGAATCCTCAGAAAGAATACTGGCAGGTCAACACAGAACGAATTGCTCAGGAGATCCTTTTGGGTACTTTACAGGTAGCAGAAGAAGACATTAAGATGTGTTAAAATGATAGAAAATAGCCCGATGGATTGACCGCAAAAGTCACTATTTATAGGCATTAAGAAATTTGTTACGAAAAAGATGATGTCAAGCAAACAGATAGCGATGTTTAATAATCAAGAAATTCTTCCTTTCAAAAAGAATAAGAGGGAGGATTTTAATAAAGAAATTTTGAAAGATGTGATAAATTTAAGGGAAGAATTAAAGCCCGATATTCCGAGTACTACATATTTAACTCACGGCATTCACAACGTTTATCCTGCTAAATTTATCCCCCAGGTTCCCAGATTTGTAATAAAAAAGTTTAATCATAAAGGGAAAATAATTTTAGACCCATTTGCTGGTTCAGGAACAACTGCAGTTGAAAGCCTTATAACTGGAAACAGCAATATATCAAACGATATTAATCCTCTGACAAAATTCTTAGTTGAAATAAAGACTCTGAAATTTAATCCTCGGGACTGCTTTAGTTATCTAGACAGATTGATTTACCATGTTGATTCCATATTTAAGTCAGACTTAAAATTTACTCCAAAATGGGGAAATTTGGATTATTGGTATCCTCCAGAAATATTGACGGAATTAAAAAAAATTTGGGGTTACATCCACAGTATTGACGAAAATGAGAGCAACATAAAATATATTTTAAAAGCAAGTGCTTTATTCATTTCAAGAAAATATTCATATGGAGAGGATGGTTCTCCCAAATTGTTTAGGTCCAAACAAAAAACAATGAAAATGAAAGAGTTGACTAACAAATTTCATGAAATTGGGTATAAATTGTTACGAAATGAATTATTGGGAAAAGCAGAGCAATATTTAGGGGCAGTTACTCAGTTCAATTCAAGCATGAAGACAGAATTTATGAAAGTAAATTCGATAGGTGATACCAGCAAGCAATTTTTGATGGTCCTAAATGTGAGCATAGAAGATTTAGGTAAAATAATACCTAAACAAACAATTGACTGTATAATAACGTCGCCACCATATATTTACGCTCAGGAATATTTCCGATCTACAAAAATAGACATGTATTGGCTAGATATGATAGATGACGATTTAATAAAAAAACTAACCAAAATGGAAATAGGACAAAAACCTAAACCATTTTGGGATTTATCTGCTGACCTTTCAAAAATTAGGCCATTCAAAAATACTTTAAGCGTTATAAGGGAGCTATCTGAGAAGTTTAAGAGTAAAGATAATATCCTACGTTATGAAGCATATTTTAACGATATGATGTATTTCGTCCGACTATCCTCAAACCTATTAGTGAGCAAAGGGATATTAGCAATCTTTATCGGCGAACCTAAAGTATTTGGCACTCCCGTAAATGTAAAAGATATAATATCCCAGATGATGGAGGAAAGTAATTTTAAAATAGTCAATACTTATTTCGACATTATAAAGAGTAGACATTTATTAAGAAACAGACTTAATGAGAATCCAGATGGAATATCTGGAGAATGGTTGATTTTAGGTGAAAAATTATGAAAATAGTTTTTACTAAAACCGATTTAAACAATAAAATAAAAATTAGAAGAAAATTAGAGAAATTTATCCCAGAATTTAAAG
>CAKZPH010000127.1 GCA_937138605.1 uncultured Ignavibacteriales bacterium | reverse complement strand
TTATTAACGATAACTTTTACAAAAAATTTTTCTTTTGGATTTAGAATTTCTTTCGATTGACTTTCAAAACTAAGGTCTACAGGAAATTCAGCTTGAATACTTAAATTATCTCTTTTAAAAACTTCATCAACATATTTTAATGAAGTTGTGAGTTTTTTTTCTTTATAAATAATTTCACCAGACAAATCACCTAATCTATCAGAACCATATGTAAAATCGTTAAGATTAATTTCTGAAGTAAGTATTGGGGTTTTTGAAGTTCCTGTTAAATTAGCCTTAATTGAGATTTTTCCATCAATATCTTCTTTAATATCAGGGAAAAAGTTTAGTGCCAAATCATATAATTCAAGATTTTCTACTAAAAGATTTAAATTTTGTTTACCAGCATAATCGAGTTTGCCTTCCAGCTTTAATCTTTCTTTCTTTCGACGTAGAATAAAGTTTTCAAAGTATATATTGTCTTTATTAAATGCGAAGTTCAAAATTCCTTCGTTAGTTAACTTGTATTTCTTAAACTCGATTGTTGCCTTTTGGATTTGAGCTCTGTAATCTGGTTGAGTGATATCAAGAATTCCTTCAGATCTTATAAATAGAAGTGAATCAATGAGTGATTGAATGCGGTATTTAAGTGTATCTTTATAGAAATTAAAATTAAGGTCTACATCTCTAATGTCGCTACCTAATAAAACTTTTTTTGCGCGAGTCTTAGCTGATAACTCTAGTGTAAACGTCTGATCAGTTTGTTCAATAAAATAAAAAAACGAGTTAAATTCAGCATCTTTTATTCGATAGGATTTCTCACGATCAACTATCCAGAAGTCCTTTAAATCTGTGTTGAGAGAAAATTTAAGATTTGATGATTTTTGTTCTAAATCACCTGATATATTTCCACGTGCGTTTATTTTTGAGTTTTTTAGGAATAGATTAATAAGTTCTAAATCTTTGAATTCAGTTCGATAAGATAGACTAAACTCAATCTGATTTTTTTCTCCTTTTTTACTTTTTGAATGAGTATTATTTACCTTATGCTTAGTTGTAACAATTTTTATTGAATCGTCACTTAGTTTGCCTTCAAAAAGTTGAATTTTGTTTTCTATGTATTTTTGTAGCTGTCTTATTACATTAGTAACTGATTTTGCAATTTCATCGAAATTGTATCTTCCAGCTATTTGAACATCAATAAGATCTGAATTGAACGTAAGAGTTTTATTCGATTGATTTGAATGATCAACCAATAAATAAAAATTCTTTTTATCAATTGATGTTCTATTTATATATGAGTCAAAAACAGAAAAATTAAGTGCTGCGTTAATATCATCAATTACAAACGATTTTCCTTTCAAATTTCCTTCAAAATTTAACAAGCCTGTAAAATCTTTTAGATTAAAATTTTGTTGAAGGTCAAGTCTTCTTCCATTAAAAGATAACTCATATTCTGGTGAAGTTTTATTACTTATATTAAGAAGGCCTGTTAATTGTAATGATGAAGTGTCAGATGAAATAACAAAGTCAAGAGAAAACAGATTTTTATATGCATCAATTTCAAGTCTAAGTGAATCGATATTGTTATTTTCAATTCTGGAATTTTCAGCTCGAAGAGTGAGCTTTGAATTTATTTTAGTTGGATCGAATCCTTCGCCCAATAAAGAGAGATTAGAGTTTACGAATCCCTCAATGTTAGTAAATGGTTTAAGTGAGAGATTCTCAGTATTTATCTGAACACGGTAAGTAGGTATTTTTCTGGTTAAATCAAGTTGAGCATTTCCGTTTAATGTTCCTTTTGAGGTTTCAAGTTGGATTTTTGATTCAAATCTTAATGGCGTGCCTTTGTATTTTCCATTAAGACTGACTTTACCAAGAGAAGGGAATTTAGGAATTGAGTAATTGGGCAAAAAACTTGACACATCTTTCATCAAAATAACACATTCATTCAAATCAACATCCATATATAAGTTTTCACCACTTAATATATTTCTTAAAACACCTATTGCGTTTAACTTAGTTGAATCCAGTTGGACTTTAAGTTCATTCACGAATAACTCATCAAGCGAACCCTCAACATCTAACTTCACAAAAACTTTTCCATTGAGCATATCGAGAGGAGGTATAATATTTTTAAGATCATTAAAATCGAACCTGTTAGCTGTTAAAACTACTGCTAGTTTTTTTTCGGATATTTTTTCCAGAAGCGTCGAATCATTAGGGTTCAAATCATTCACATTAAGTACAAGAGATAAGTTTGTGCGAAAAGTTTGGATTTCAAATTGCTTAAGTAGAAGGGAATTATCAGCTAACTTTAGATCCAGATAAAAACGCTTAACTCCCAAGTCATTAACATTTGTGATAAAATTAAAGTCGTTAACTACCAGTATGTAAGTGTTATCTATAAAATTTAAATTGGCTTTCAATCGTAAATTAAGTTTCTCTACTCGTAAATCGTTCAGGTTTAGATTTTGATAAACTTGTGCGTCCGATATTTGACTCAGTGAGTCAATGAATCTCCTCAGATGGAAATTGCAGTTTGAGAAATTTATATTTTTTATCAAGACTTTGTAATTAAATTTTTTAACAGGAAGAGTATCTGGCTTTGAAGGATGTTTTAATAATTTATCAAAAATCCAAGTACTATCGGAAAATTGAATAGCTTTAAGGGATAAATTTTCGACAAATATCTTATTAATTAAAATTTGTTTTTTCAACAACACTAACGGATTAATTGAAACATGAAGAGTTTTTGCAGAGACAATTTCAGTTTCTCCGTAGTCAATTTTAAGGTTCTTTATTGTGATAGTGCTAAATAATGTTCCATAAATAGATTGAACTGAAATTGTTCCATTTAATTCTTTTTGTGCAAAATTTATTACCTGATCTTTCAAAATACTTCTAAAATAACTCGTCTGAGTAAAACCGATAATCAATAAAATTAGAATGAACAGAAGAAGGGCAAACTTTCCAAGAAAGTGAAAAACTTTATAAGCAGTGGATTTATACTTCAATCTATGTTCGCTATCTAAACGTATCTTAAACTTCACAGTTAACTATTTTTCATTTTATTTATGATTGCAGTTGTGGAAAAATTCTCTAAATAAGGTAGTGAATAAACCTTTCCACCATTAGCCTCTACAATATCTCTACCAACGATTTGATCTATTCTCCAATCACCACCTTTCACAAGAACATCGGGAATAATTTTAGATAGCACATTGTATGGAGTATCTTCTTCAAAACTAATCACAAAATCAACAGGCTTTAGATTAAACAATACAAAAGCTCTATCTTCAAGTTTATTGATAGGTCTAGTTTCACCTTTCAATCTCTTAACCGATGCATCCGAATTAAGAGCAACAACTAAGTAATCTCCTAAAGCTTTGGCACGAAGAAGATAATCAACATGACCACGATGAATTATGTCGAAAACACCATTAGTAAAAACTAGCTTTTTGTTTTCTTCTTTAATTTTCTTTCTAATTTTCAAAAACTCATCTAAGGAGAAAAAACCGTTCACAATTAAATTCCATCGCTGATTAAATGTTGATATAAATTTTCCTTATCAATAGGAACAATTCCAACCTCTTCGCAAACAAGTCCTGCGGCAAGATTTGCAATTGTTGCTGCTTCACGAATTTCTGCGCAAGCAGTAAGCGCCATTGTTATTGTGGCAATAACTGTATCTCCCGCTCCTGAAACATCAGCTACTTTTCGTGCTCGAGTTGGGATCGAATCAACTTGACCATCTGAATTGAATAGAGTCATCCCTTTTTCACCTCGGGTTATTAATAAAAATTTCGAATTGAGTAATTCCTTCAATTTTTTACCGGCTTTTATCACACTTTCCTCGGAATCTAGTCTCATACCAAGTGCATCTTCTGATTCTTTTCGATTAGGTTTAAATAATGTTACATTTTTATACTCAAAAAAATTATCAAATTTTGGATCTACTGTTATAATTATTTCGTTTTTATTTGCAAAATCGATCACGCGATTTATTAAGGACTTTGTGAGTACGCCTTTATTGTAATCTTCCAAAATTATTCCATCAATTCTTTTTTTGTTTTCATTGAGGAATGAAAGGATTTTGTCTTCTATTCCTTTTGTAATATTTTTTTTATCTTCTTTATCAATTCTTACGACATGCTGAGAATGAGCGATAATCCTTGTTTTTACAGTGGTAGGTCTTTCTTCATCAACAAAGACTCCACCTTCTTCAAAGTTATTTTCTTTCATTAAAGCATCAACAATGGTTCCTTCTCTATCATAGCCAATTACACCAATTAATAACGGAATGCCACCAAGTGAGTGAACATTTAAACCAACATTCGCAGCACCACCAAGTCTATATGACTCTTCCTCAACTTCCACAACCGGGACTGGAGCTTCAGGTGAAATTCTACTTACTTTACCCCATATATAAACATCTAACATTAAATCACCGATTACGGCTATTGTTTTATTTTTAAATTTTTCGAAAAGTTCATCAACTCTTTTTCTTGTAAATTGAACCAATCTTCCTCCATGTTTTTGTTATAAAAATCAATAAAATGAAGTTATATACAAATTTAATTTAATTATTTAAGATTTTGTTAGAGTCAAATTTCTTACCTAGAGCTCAAATTTTTATGATTTGATATTTCCGCAATTTTCAAGGTTAATTTCTTTCCTTTCTCACCACTATTCATCAACGTGATAAATATTTATCGATAAATATGACATTAAAGAAATTTTTACTACTTAATTTTTTCACAAACACTCAGATCAGTCGAATTATGCGTTAAATCGTAATATAATTTTTTAGAAAATTAAGTGATGTTTGAATTATTTGGTCTTAATATGATTCCTGAGTTTTTTCTACCATTAATTTTTACTAATATTTCATTTTCGAACCTGAGCAATTTTACAAATTTAGTTTCTTCAATTGGTTTGATCGATTTTAAGTAATCCCAATCAATTTTACCAATATTATGATAGGAGTCAACTGTGAAATAACCGATTTTAAATGAAGTTATGTTTTGAAAGAAATGAGAACCTTGTGACGGTGTAGTATGAAAGTCTTTGAAACTAGCTTCTACAATAACGCTCGCACCAGAAATTTGATCCCATGTTACAGGAATTCCGAGCCAGGGATCAAGACTCCCCCAACGACCCAAACCAATTAAAATATATGGTCTCTTTTCAAATAGAAGCTTTTTGTTAATTACATTTAACTCTAGAGCTATCTCTCGACTACGTGAACGATCGAACGTATCGATATCGACGTAAACTACATCATAAATATCACGATAAATACCATTACCAAGAACAAGAGGACTGTAACAAATAGCGTTGTCGGCTATATCAAGTTCAAAATCAACTTCCTCTATTTCGTGACTGACTAAAAATGGTCGCATTTGTAAAAGAGCAAATTCTCTAGGCTTTCCATGAGGTACTTTAAGATTACATGCAAACTCAATTTCCACTGGCGCACCCATAGCCCAAGCACAAATGTCTAATACCAAATCGAGTATTTCGCTTAAAGGAAAGATGTTATGTTTCAAAATCGGAGCAAATGTGACTATTCTAGTCCCTGGTCTTGAAGTTCCATCGTAAATTGCATCGTTTTCAGGTGAGTAAGTTGAGCCAACAAAATTAATAGTACCATCTCTTTCTGCATCGATAAGATTATAAAGTTTGACGAAATCATCCGGATTATGTCTAACTGGTCTGAACTCTTCATCAAGATCAATAGCGTAAAAATTTTGTTGAGCCGTTTTTATCGTCTCTTTAGTCGAATAAAATTGAAGTAAATGTTTTGGATATTTAGGGCAGAATCGGACTGTATTTCCACCCTCTACAACAATTCTTCCTAAACCGAGGGCAACCTGCGCAATTCCATCTGTTGAACACTGTGGAGGTATTGGATAAAAATTAAAAGACTTAGCAACTCCAGAAAAACAAGGATAAAATCTTCCATTTTTTTCAATTCCAACTACTTTCTGAATAACCACAGCCATCTTCTCTTCTTCAAGACGATATGACGTAGCCCTCATATAATTTTTACTTGATTGAAAAAACATCGAGGCATAAACTAACTTTATAGCGTCTAAAAGTTCTCCTAAACGAACGTTAATGTCCTCATTGTTATTTGGTATCATTACAGTTAAATAAACTCCGGCGAGCGGTTGAAATTGAGAATCTTCAAGTAAACTGGATGAACGAATTGCCAGTGGAGTTTTAACCAATTCCAGAAATTCCAACAATTTTTGTTTCACATCGACAGGGAATTTTTCTGCACTTAAAAATTTCTCTCTTATTTCCTGGTCATTTTCTGATTTTAAGGCAAATTCAAATAGATTATTTTCATTTAAGAATTGATCAAAAACATCCGTTGCAATAACTACCCCTGATGGTACATAAATCAACGTATTTTCAAACTGTTCACGGATTCCATAATTAACAATCACACTATTTAAGAATCCAAGTCCACGCGCCTTGCCACCAAGTGACCCTGAACCAATTCTAGAAAAGCTGTGGTCCGGGTCAAATGTGTTTTTATCAAATTCGCTGACAATTCCTCTTAACCTGAGTTCACGATATTTTCTGATAGATGTAATTAAGTCATTTCGAAGAGCTTCAACTGTCGGGTAATCAGAGACTTTTCTTGGCCTTAATTGATGGGCAAGCCAAAATTCAGTTCTTGCTTTTAACCAATTAGAGAAGTGATTTCTTGAAGCATGGTAAATGATACTTTCATCAGGTACAGTCTTTAACGTTTCCTCAAGTTGAATTAAATTAGATGCTCGACCAACGATATTTCCATCGGGTGTTCTGAAAATAAAATCACCAAAACCAAAATTATCTTGAATAAATTCTCTCAATTGCTTTAATAAATAAGGTGAACCTTTCTGAATAAAATAAGCCTGAACTTCTCTAGCTCTATCATGATACTCAATATTACTTGATTGTAAAAGTATTGGAATATCAGGTTGTAAACTTTTTACTTCACGAGCAAGTTTTAATCCTGCCTCGCGATCCCTTTGACCATTACGCATAAAATTAATGTCTAAAATTATTCCAAGAATGTATTCTAAATATTTTTCAATATACGACCATGCTTCATCATATGTGGTACAGAGCAAAATTTTTGGTCGAGCTCGCATTCTTAAGTATTTATGAGAAATGTTCAATCCTTCGGAAATCAATCTCTGTGATTGTGTGAAAACTTCAGTGTAAATAAGTGGTAAATAACTTGAGTAAAACTTGACGTTATCTTCAACGATGACGATGGATTGCACACCAACTGATTTTGTGTCGTGGTCAACATTAAGTTTATCTTCGAGATATTTAATTATGGCGATTAAAAGTTTGTAGTCTCCTTGCCAGAAAAAAACTCTTTCGAAAATTGAAAGATCATAAAATCTAGAAAGTTCTTTCAGTTCTCTATTATCGTAAGCCAGTAAAATTATTGGTATCTCAGGATTTGACTTTTTAACCTCCTGAGCAAATTTCACAACTTGCATATCTTCTATGTGAAGAGTTGTAATAATTAAATCAATTCTTTTCTTTAGGTCATTTAAAACTTCAAAAGCTTCGCGGGATGTTGTTACGTGAGTAAATTCCGGAGCGTGACTTAAATTTAATGCTCGATATTCTTCCCTTACTTGTTCATATAACCTTCCATCCTCTTCAAATAAATAATAATCGTATAAACTAGAGACAATAAGAATGTCTCTAATTTTGATTTTCATAAGGTTTTGGAATTCTCTAAATCTACTCCCGTATTGATAATCAATCTTAAATTTTTCACTGAGCTTCATATAAAACCCTGATTTTTCTAACTAAGTAATAAAAGATTAAATATTTTTCAACATTTAGAAGAAATAGTGTTAGCCATCACTTAATTTTTGTATAGATCCTCATAATTATACTATGCAATTTGCGTAATCATCTCACGATATTATACTAATATGCATCTAAATTTATTTTACTAAAAAACCAAAAATTTTATCTCATTACAATCAACTAAAAATTTTAAGAGAGTATATGAAATGTCATTTAATTGGCAATCGTCAAAATTTTTTTTACCGAATTTGAGTTAAAATATTAGAAAATTTCGCAATTTTTATGCTTTTTGTTTTCAAATGCTCGTTTAATTAAATTTGTGTGGCATTTTGTGCTTTTTTGATTTTAATTTACATATAATGTCACAATAAAACTGGAGATCACGTGAAACCAAATCTAAATGAAATGCTTAAACAATTTCAGAAACTACAAAATGAAATTCAAAAGTTTCAGGAGGAAATTGGGAATAGAACCCTTACTGTTGAAACTGGTGGTGGAATTGTCAAGGTAACAATTAATGGAAGAAAAGAAATTACTTCAATCGAAATTAGTCCAGAAATTATAAATCCTGAAGAAAAAGAAATGATGGAAGACTTAATAATAAGTGGAGTTAATAAAGCCATTCGTGAAATGAACGAGCTTTATGAACAGGAAATGTCAAAAATCACAAAAGGAATGATTCCACCAGGATTTAATTTACCAGGATTATAATGTTAATAGCTGAACCCCTTGAAATAGCTATTCAGGAACTTAGCAAGTTACCTGGCATTGGACGGAAAACCGCTTTGAGATTATCTCTTTTTCTATTGCGTCAGCCGGATGAACAAGTGGAAAATCTCGTAAAGGCTATGATAAACCTAAAAAGGGAAATTAAGTTTTGCAAGAATTGTTACAATATTGCTACCGAAGATTTATGTCTAATTTGTCAAAATCCAAGTCGCGATTCTACAACAATTTGTGTAGTTGAAGATTTTAATGATGTTATTGCAATCGAGAAAACAAATGAATATCATGGAGTTTACCATGTTCTTGGAGGAGTTCTCTCTCCCCTTGATGGTATTGGTCCTAATGAGCTCAAAATGAAGGAACTTCAACAACGAGTAGAAAAACTAAAGCCATCGGAATTAATACTCGCATTAAATCCTAGCACTGAAGGAGAAGCTACTTCTTTATATATCGCAAATTTCTTTAAGGATAGTAATTTGAAAATTACAAGGATTGCTCGAGGTATTCCCATTGGAAGTGATTTAGAATTTGTTGATGAAGCTACAGTTATCAGAGCACTGGAGGGAAGAATACAAATAAAATGACAAAATCATTCGATTGGTTTAAATATTGGTTTGATTCTCAATATTATTTAATTCTTTACTCTCACAGAGATGAAAAAGAAGCTAAAATATTCTGTGATTTATTAGAAAAATATTCTCAAGTAAAATGTTCAGATGAAGTAATTGATTTTTGTTGTGGGGCGGGTAGATTAACCATTGAACTTGCAAAAAGAGGTTATAAGACAACAGGAATTGATTTAAGTCGGAATTTAATTTTTCAAGCAAAAGAAAAAAGTAAACAAGAAAAATTAAACATTGACTTTATAATTGATGATGTTAGAAAAGTTAATTTTCCTGAGAGATTTAATTTAGCAGTAAGTTTCTTTACAAGTTTTGGTTATTTTGATGATGAAGAAAACTATGAAGTTTTTAAGAATATCTGTAGAAGCGTAAAACAGAATGGTTGGGTTATAATTGATTATTTCAACCCTTCTTTTTTGATGAATAATCTTGTAGAAAACGAAATACAAAAAATTAATGGACTAGCCTTTATACAAAAGAGGACATTAAACGAAAATCGAATTGTTAAAGAGATTGAAATAATTTCTGAAAATCAAGTGTGCAAATTTTTTGAATCAGTAAGAATTTATGATAAAAATGAATTTGTGCAAATGTTTAATGAAAATGGTTTTGTAATTGAATATCTCTTTGGTGACTATTATGGATCTAAATTCTTAGAACACTCACCAAGGATGATTTTCTTTGGAAAGAAAGTTAATTGAAAAGATTCTGCTATGAAATTCATATTTGAACATAAGATGATTTTTATTGCTGTGATATTGAGTAACATATTTACTTCATGTGATTTATTCACCACTCGAGAACCTGAAAATCCAGTTCAATCTAGAACAATTTGGGTTCCTCCAACTACAGCCGACATATTGATCTCTAACCTAAAGAATTCGCTTAATGAAAAATCAACGGAAAACTATCTCAAATGTTTTGTTGACTCTGTAATTTCAGGCAAGTCATTTGTTTTTATTCCATCAACAGAGAGTTTTTCAATTTATCCTAACTTATTTATTAATTGGAGCATAAAGAACGAGAAAAATTACTTTGAAAACTTGAAAAGTAAATTACACGAAAGCACCGGTATAACTCTTTCCCTTTTCAATGAAACAAAGGGAACAATTATTTCAGATAGTATGACTTATTCTGCAGATTACATTTTAATTGCTAATCACAATCTAGAAGGATTTCCTAAGGAATTTCATGGAATTGTTCAATTTACATTGTATCGAAATTTAAAAGGTGAATGGTCAGTACTTTCATGGAAAGATTCAAAGAAAAATGAATATCTTACTTGGAGCGACCTCAAAGGTAGGTTTGCTTATTAATTTAATAACGATAATAATTACCTTTTCAGGATGTCTAAATCCCTTCGCACCAGCCTGGGAAGAAAGCCCTGTTTCTGAAGGTTTGCTTTCTGACCAAACTGACATTAATGGAGTATTTAAAAACTTCCAATACGCATATACTTTTAAGGACACGACAATTTATGGTAAGTTACTTTCTGACAACTTCGTTTTTGTTTATCGTGACTATGAAAAAGGACATGACGTTTCCTGGGGAAGAGATGAAGATGT
>CAKZPH010000126.1 GCA_937138605.1 uncultured Ignavibacteriales bacterium | reverse complement strand
GAATAATTAAGAGTTTTAGGATTAACTTTTTCTTTCGATTCCTCACCAAGCGAATCGAATAAGTTTGGTTCGTTCTGAGGTTTTCTAGCAGATTTTTTTCTGGTTGTTCTAGAATCAACTTCAGGTGGTGTTTGAACTGCTCCGCTAAAAATGACCAAATCTGTTTGATTATCAGGGCGAGGAATCACATGAACGGAGATTAGATGCCCGACTCTTTGGGCAGCAGCTGCTCCTGCATCCACCGCTGCTTTTACAGCAGCTGTTTCCCCCATAATTTTTATAGTCACTAAACCACCTTTAGCATATTCTTTACCAATCAATTGAACATTTGCGGTCTTTACCATAGCATCTGCTGCTTCAATAGCGCCAACCAATCCTTTAGTTTCTATTAAACCGAGTGCAAGTTCCATTATAAATCATTTTATTTATTGTTTCGGTCTTTTGGGGAGAATTAATTCGACATCCAGGTGTGGTCTTGGGATAACGTGGACTGAAATCAATTCACCAACTCTTTGAGCGGCTGCCGCGCCGGCGTCTGTTGCAGCTTTCACTGCTCCGACATCGCCGCGAACCATCACGGTCACATAACCACCGCCAATGGTCTCTTTTCCAATTAATTCTACTTTTGCGGCTTTTACCATTGCATCTGCCGCTTCGATCGCACCAACTAATCCTTTGGTTTCGATCATTCCGAGGGCGTCTAATGTCATATTTTTATGCTCCATAATTTTTTGAAAATATAACTAACAATATTCTTTTTTTCAATTAAACTCCATTGAAATTTTAGTTACACTTCATTCACGAATTAAAACCTTTTATGATAAAAAATGATTCTTATTCAAACTCAATCAATACAAAGCCCAATTTTTCAAATGACAAAATTTTGTTTGCGGGTCTTCCCATCCTCTCTTCATCTATTTTGAATTTTCGGCCTACTAAATTATTCAAATCTAAACTCTTCCCACTCAATTGATTAACAAAATTCAAATCAATCTGAAAATCTTCTCCAAAATTAAATAGACAAAAAACTCCATGACCATTAGCTTTAATTATGTAGGCTAATCTTTTTTCATCAATTTCTACCTCTTCTAATTCGCCAGAAGTAATGAAATTATTCTTTTGTCTGAACTTAATGATGTTTTTGAAAAATTTATAAAATTCGTTTTCGTCTAAATTCCCCCATTTAATTTCTGTTTTTTCAAACAGTGAAGAGAACTTTTTCTCTCCAACTTCTTGACCTGCATGAACGAGAGGTACACCAGGAATTGTAAATACAATAGCTGATGTTATAAATGCTCCATCGTCTTGGAATATTTGGGCAGCTCTTAGTTTATCATGATTTTCATTAAATCTCATTCTCAACGAGCCCTTTGGAAAAACGTATTTTTCTTTTTGTAATGTTTTGATAATGGCGGAAGGTTTTATTTTTCCATTTAATAATGGGAGAAATAAATCATACACATTCCAAGAATAAGTCATGTCAAAAGCTTGTAAGTGATGCTCAGGTAAAGTCCCTTCAGATAACCAGAACTGTGGTTTTAATTTTTCGAGCTCCTTTCTGGCCTCTTCCCAAAAGTCAAGTGGAACTAACTCACTAACATCAAACCGAAATCCATCAATATCAAACTCTTTTATCCAATACTTTAAAACATTTATCATATACTTTCTAAGTTCGGGATTATCATAATTAAAATCTGCTACATCAGTCCAGTCTGAATTAGGTGAAATTATATTTCCATTTTTATCTTTCGTATACCACTCAGGATACTTACGAATTAATTTGTTATCCCAGGCTGAGTGATTTAAAACCATATCAATTATCACTCTAAATCCAAGTCGATGTGCTTCCTTAACTAAACGTTTAAAGTCATCTTTCGTGCCAAATTCTGGATTCACTTCGTAATAGTCTTTAACAGAGTAAGGGCTACCTAGAGAACCTTTTCTTTTTTCCTTACCAATAGGATGGATTGGCATAATCCATAAAATAGTTACACCTAAATCCTTTAAATCTTTTAATCTTTTTGTAATAGACTTGAAATCCCCCTTTTTTGAAAAAGATCTAGGGAATATTTCATAAATGATTCCCTCATTTAACCAATCTGGTGAAGTACGTGCATTTAATTGTGAAAACTCTGTTTTTAATAAATCGAATTCATCTGTGTAATTTTTTATAAAAAGAGATTTATAAATACCACCAGGACCACCATGATCAATAACTAAAATAGCCAGAAAATTTTTACCTGATTTAAGTTGTCTGGTTATATCAAAATAAAAAGACTCACTATATCCCTGATGCTCTCCAACAAATTCGCTGTTCAACCAAACTTTCGCATCATCATCTATTGCATTACAAACCAACGCAAGGTTCTTCTGAGTTTCTACATTGAATTCAAATTCTTTAAAATACCAAACCCACCCGTCATGTTCTTTTCCAATCTGTTCTTCAAAAAATCCGGGCACCTTAAGTGTACCATCGTAATTTAAGTTTTGATTTTTGAACCAATTCTTTTTGATACCTTCCTTTTCAAAATCAATTTTATATTTCCATTCACCGTCGAGCTTGATGTTAACATTCATTTCATCTCCTCGAATTGAATTAAATACGATGATAAAATTGATGATAATACTAAGAATTTTTAGGTTTGATTTCATCTAAGTACTCCTGTAAAATTAATCTTGCAGAAAATTGATCAATCAAAGCTTTTTCCTGTCGTTTCTTTTTAGATTTTACAGACTCAATAATCTGTTTGTAAGCAATAAAAGAAGTTAGTCTTTCATCACGAAGAATTACTTCAATCTCAGTTTTAGATTTCAAATCGTTTACAAATTTATCAACAAGTTCACAAATTTTAGATTTAGTACCATCCATGTTCAAGGGATAACCAATTATGACTTGAACAACATCATTCTTCTTTATCAAATCAACAATTTTATCCAAGGTTAATTTATTGTTTGGTAATGTTGGTAATGGTGATGCTAAAGTTTTTGTAGGATCAGAGAGGGCAAGTCCAATTCTTTTTTCGCCGAAATCTAGTCCAAGAATTCTCGTCATCTATTTAATTCACCATTTCGAATCTTTCTACTTTTTCAATACCGGGGATTTTTCTTAAGCGGTCGATTATCTTATTTAGTTGCTCAAGGTCTTTTACCATTAAACTTATCGTGCCGACGAAAATAGTTCGATGAGTTTTAAGATTAACACTTCTAATGTTTGTTTTATCAACGCCAACTATAGTTTGTGATATTTCACTTAGCATACCTGGTCTATCTTGTCCCATAATTTTAATAGCTGCGACAAACAAGTTACCATCAGTTTCGGGCCAAGTTAAGCGAATAACTCTTCCCTCGTGAATTGACGCAAGTTTTTCCAGATTTTTACAAGTATTTCGATGAATTTTTAGTCCCTCAACTTTTGTTATAAACCCGAGAATTTCATCACCCGGTATAGGATTACAACATTTAGCATATGTATGTAGGACATCCATTTTATCGCCTTCAACCAATACTCCACCAATTTGTTGGCGGGCATCTTTGGCAAACTTTTCAAACTCAATTTTTTCCTGTTCATCAATTTTACTCTTTAAAGTTTCTTTTTGCTCATCCTCATCTGTTAATTCAAAAATCCTCTCTGTATCAATTTTGCCGCCGGCGATTGCTTTGAAAAACTCTTGTAAATTTTCAAACTTTAACTTACGCGCAATTCTCTGTAACTCCTCATCTCCCATATTCATTTTATGTTTCTTGAGTGCTTTGGAAAAAATTATTTTTCCTTCCTCTACTATCTTCTTGTCCTCTTGTCTAATCCAACGACGAATAGCAGCTTTAGCCTTAGTTGTAACAACAAATTCCTCCCAACTACGATTTGGTGTTTGAGCTTTAGATGTTATTATCTCAACCTGATCACCGCTTTTCAATTTATAATCCAGAGAAACCATCTTTCCATTAACTTTTGCACCAATACAATGAAAACCTACTTTAGAATGAATCTCAAACGCAAAATCAACAGGTGTAGCACCTTCAGGCAAAATGACAATATCGCCTTTCGGTGTGAACACATGAATATCTTTCAACTTTAAACTAACTCTAAGATTTTCTAAAACTTCTTTAGGAGAACTCTCACCTGTTTTAAGTGATTCCACAATAGCCCTAATCCAATCCATCCAATTTTCCAATTCTTTGTCCGATGGTTTATACGAACCTTTGTAACGCCAATGTGCAGCAACACCTCGCTCGGCAATTTCATGCATCTTTCGAGTTCTAATTTGAATTTCAATTTTTTTGCCATCAGGTCCAATAACAGTTGTGTGAAGGGATTGATAATTATTCATTTTAGGTGTGGCAATATAATCATGAATTCGTCCAGGTATTGGGGTAAAAAGTTGAGTTATTATCCCAAGAACCAGATAACAGTCATAAACATTGTCTGTATCTAAAATTATTCTAATAGCTATTAAATCATATATTTCATCAAAACTATCAACTCGGGTTTGCAACTTTCTAAAAATACTATAAAAATGCTTAGCTCTTCCTTCTATTTCAAATTTTACACCTTCCTTTGTAAGTTCTTTTTTAATCGGTTCGATTACTTTTTTTATATATGCTTCCCTCTGACGACGTGTTTCTTTTAATTTCCTACGAATCTCTTCGTATGCAGTTGGATTAAGATACTTAAATGCAAGGTCTTCTAATTCCCACTTTATCCTTCCGAAACCAAGTCTGTGAGCAAATGGAACATAGATTTGTAATGTTTCTTTAGAAATTCTTTCTTGTTTTTCTTTGGGTAAAAATTCGAGTGTCCTCATATTATGCAAACGATCCGCAAACTTCACGAAAATAACTCGAATGTCTTTTATCATTGAAACCAACAGCTTTCTATAATTTTCAACCTGTTTTTCGTCGGCAGTTGGATTAAATCCTCCTATTTTGGTAACACCTTCAACTATTTCAGCAACAGTAGGACCAAATTCTCTTGCTAAAAGCTCTGTGTTAATACTCGTATCTTCTATAACATCATGAAGTAAACCTGCAGCAACAGTAATATCATCAATGGGAATCTCACTCGCTAAAATCATTGCGACTTCATAAGGATGGTCAAAATACGGCTCACCAGATGCTCGCAAATCGTTTTTATGTGCTTCGTAAGCAAAATCAAATGATTTTGTAATAAGATTTTTGTCAAATGTCTTAAACCTCTCAGAACATACGTTTAATAAATTGTCTAACAACTTTTTGTATCTTGTCGTTGTCATATGCTAAAAGCCATAATTAGTATTTAATATAAAAAGAATCTTATCAATGTCAAGTAATAAACTTAAAAAGTTAATTTAAGTTCCGGAAGGTTATAATTTTGGCGTATTGAAATATTTTAAGTCAAGAATGACTATTAATTTTGTAATTGACGATAAAATTTAATTTTGAGTTCAGTATTTTATTAAATCTTTCGCTTAAGCGTCTTTTCGCAAGTTGATCTATT
>CAKZPH010000125.1 GCA_937138605.1 uncultured Ignavibacteriales bacterium | reverse complement strand
TCAGTATATGGTTTAAATCGTAAATAATTTTTATAAAGATTCAAATAATTCTCCGCTGTTACAAAACTCTGAAATGACTCTATAGTTTTCGATTTTATTATCAATTGCCGATTAACATTTTCTTAGATTTTATTAGTCTTACTAATCTAAGGCTTTTCTTGATGTGTTAATAATTTATCAAAATGACGAGTGAAAAACTCGCTGAGGGTTGGATACTTGCTGTAGTATAAACTTAAATCCTTAGGTAAGTTTAATTAGGCCTTTAGTCTTTTGCGGAATTTGAAAATAAAAGAATTTAATTATGTAATAACCGAAATGATTTTCATCAATTGAAATCAATCTTATAAACAATTGGTTAAAAGTATAAGATAACAAGAAGAACTTTTTATAACAGTTTTATTTAATCAAGCAAAAAACATTAATTCTATTGATTAACTACACCAGAAAAGCGATATTTTTTTGATTTAAACCAAATGCCTCTCAGTTAATGATTCTTTAAATGAATAACAAAAAAATAAAAATCACTCTAAGCGCAGCAAATACTAAAAAATAAACTTTTTTACTTATAATGATATCCTGAAAAATTTTATGTGAGTTTATTAAATAAAAAAGTTTGATTTTTAGTTCGATCAATAAACTTATTTCAAAAAAGAATAACTCTTCGATTTTATTTAATAGAAATATTAATTTTCAAGTAAAGCTTTGACTCACCTCACAACAATCATTTTCTTTGTTTGCACAACTGGCTTGCCAGATAAAAATAAATTATCATAAATTTTCATTTGTATTAAATAAATTCCTGAGGCTAAATTTTTTGCATCAAAATCTAACTCGTAAATTCCGGGCTTTTTCTCTTCATCCAGTAAAGTAGCCACTTCCCTCCCTAAAATATCCAAGACTTTGATTTTTACTAACTTACTGGAATTGTCAGCTGAAACACCTAATATATTTTGATTTAAGCTAAAATAATTTTTAGTTTTCTCTTTAGTTTTCTTGGATTCTGAATGTCCATAAGATGGCAAATTAGGTGGTGGAATAATAAATCTAATTTTCGTGTTTGTTATCCCATCTTTAATTGATACTGGATTAGGATAGTTTTGCTCAAGAATATATTCATCAGGAATCGGGGGCAAAAATTTATCGTGCTTATCAACATCAGTTACAATAACATCAGGAGACAACTTTCTATTAATCATTATCATCACAGCATCGGTCACCAACCATCTACCAGATTCAAGATATGTATTATCTACTTTTAATATTTT
Source organism: uncultured Ignavibacteriales bacterium (assembly GCA_937138605.1). Taxonomy (GTDB): domain Bacteria; phylum Bacteroidota; class Ignavibacteria; order Ch128b; family Ch128b; genus CAKZPH01. The sequence continues at coordinate 3,727 of CAKZPH010000125.1, read as the reverse complement.
TTTCAAACCTTGAGTTAGAAAAACTGTTGCAATCTTTTGCCAACCAGCCTTGTTGGTTTTTGTCTGGTCAACTATCACCTCAATTGAGTCACTATCGAAATAAACAACATATCTAGCTTGTTTTGTCCAAACAATGTTAGGTGTTAAATAAGCATATATATCGAAGTAAGCAGAGAATGGCACTTCAAGTTCGTATGTTACTGATGCATATCCTGAAGTTTGATCTGTTCTCAGAATATATCCATTAAATCCAGGCATTGGGAAAGTAGACCAATTACCTTGAACAATCACACCAACTTCATCTTCATTTTTAATTTTTGCTTTTGGTCTTCGCAAATTTCCATTTCGGCCAGGTACAAGGGCTGGTTGAGAATAAAATGTAGTCTTAAGAGTATCACCAAGCTTACCATTATTTTTTCTAAAACCTTCGTAATAAAAATATGCTTCACCCATTACACCCCTTTGCCGATTAGCCTGGAGAGCTGAAAGTAAATAGTCAGTTGATATTAAATAATCATTTGGTGGAGTACCAATATTCATAAGAATTCCAGAAAACAATTTATTTAAATTATTTGGACCAGCTTGAATGACCGCTTGATTTAACTCATACAAATATTCAGGGAAAGTATATCTGTAAAGTTGTGGAATGAACTGATCGCAAATACCTGAATCAAGCCAGGTTTTTGCATCCTGAAGATAGTTATCATATCCCCACGGATAGATGCTTGGACTTGTGGAGACAAATAAATTAGAATCATAGTTTTTGATCATTAACCTAACGTTTTTATACCATAGATTTAATTTATCAGCACGCCATCTTTTCCAATATGAATCGTGGTAATTTAATGGTGGACTGTTCCCATTATGTTCTGACTGATATAATGAAACTGTGTATGGTTCATAGCCACCTTCAACTGGCATTGCAGGAATTCGATCAGAAAACTCTATTCCATCAATATCATATTCCAAAACTTCCTTAATCAACTTATTCATAAAATCTTGAACTTCTGGATGAATAGCAGACATCCAATCAAAACCATTTTTCTTTGCAATCTCACCATTACTTAATCGGCAAGCCCAGTGCGGTTTGGATTGAATTATATGACCACCCCAGGCAGGATTATCACCCGAATACCATGCTGCAAATCCATATTCGAACCAAGGATATACTTCAATCCCATTTCTATGAGCTTCGATAATTACCCGTTCTAAAACGTCTCGACCAATAAAGTTTGGATGAATGGGTTTGGAAAACAGACTATCCATTGTTCGACTTGGATATAAAGTATGAGCTTGACTCCAAACAACAGTCAAAACTGCATTTATATTTAGCGACGCAAGATGATCCATCGCCCGTGCAATGGCTTGATCAGAAAATAAAACATTACTATCTACATTAGTAAGTTTTACTGCACGAAATTCTTGAAGTGTTTGAGAAAAAGTTAAACAATTAAAAACAAGCATTAGAAATATCAGATAATTTTTCATAAGAACTTCCATTTTATTTCAACAAAATCATTTTTTTAGTTTGTTTATAATTACTAAATCTTAATTGATATGTGTAAACTCCAGAAGGTAAATTTTTTGCATCGAATTCAATTTCATAAGTTCCAGATTCCATTTTTTGATCAAGTAATACAGCCAATTCTCTTCCTAAAACATCAAAGATTTTAATAGTTACATTATTACTGTTCGAAAAATCATTCGTTGAGTTTAATTTTTCTCGAAAGTTAATTTTATGATAACTGTTTATTTCATCTAGAAAATCTTCAATTTTTCCATTTATTTTATGGTCTAAGTTCGGAATGGAAAATCTTATTTTAGTCCTGGTATTAAAAGGATTAGGATAATTTTGTTCTAAGTTAAAACCTAAGGTAAAATCTTTCTCCTTCACAACCGAAGTTGGAATAGCAAATAGATTTTTAAAAAATGTAAAATTACCATCATATTCTCCTATTACCAGATCTTTTCTTCCATCACCATCAAGGTCAGCAAAACCTGGATGCGAATTTTGTTTAACTTTTATCCCTTTAAAGATCGTGTCATTAATTACCCAGAGTGGAGAAAATTTTGTTCCTTTGTTTTCATAATAAATTAAAGTTCCATCTATTTTCCCCATAATCAAATCGAGATCGCCATCATTATCTATGTCGGAAAAAGTTGGTCTACAATAATTTGGGAAGGTGACTCCACTTATCAATAAATAATTCTCCACAAATTGATTATTCCCTAAATTTTCATAAAAACGAACATTATGTGACTGTTCTGCTCCAATAAGTAAATCGTGATCTTCATCACCATCAATGTCACAAAAAGCAGGAACACTAAATCCGTTCACGTTTATAGTTGAAAAAATTGTTGTGTTTTGTGTAAAAGTGCCATTATTGTTAACGTAATAAAACAATCTCCCATTTAGAACTCCAGAGACAATATCAAAATCGCCATCTTTATCCAGGTCGACAAAAACGGGTGATGAATAGGAACCTGGATTAATATTTGAAAAAGAAGTAGATGTTAATTGAAAGATTGGATAAAATCTATTACCAGAATTTTTAAAGTACTGAAACCTTCCAGTCCATATTCCACTTAATAAATCAAAATCACCATCAAAATCAAAATCTGCAAAAGAAACAGTCGAAGCATTTCCATCAATTCTAATTGTTGTAAAATATGATGGATCATATTGAAAAACAGGATTATTAGCTGTTCCGATATTTTTATAAAAATAAAGACGACCTGCAGACTGACCGTAAATTAAGTCCAAATCAGAATCACCATCCAAATCACAAAATGTTGGATTTTTCCAATATGTATTAGTTTCAACACCTGAAAAAAGCGAATTATTTTGTGTCCATATCGGATATTGTGGCGTTCCAGTATTCTGCATGTAAACAAATGATTGCAGATCTCTACCGAGTAACAGGTCAAAATCACCATCATTATCAATATCGCCGAGTGTTGGATATGAATTTCGACCAATATCTGGAATATTTGTCACAAAACCAGTGAAAATTGAAAATATAGGATGTGATGGTGAACCAACATTTCTAAATCCTATGGTTATTCCCGGCGTTGGTCCACCAAGCAGCGATTCACCAATTCCTACTAATAAGTCAAGGTCTCCATCAGCATCTAAATCTGCAAAGGCCGGTTTAGGATCATTACCAATCATTTGATTTATTAAACTAAAAACTACAGTATCTCTTTGCCATTCAGGTAGAAGTGTATCCCCTATATTCTTATAATAAAGAAGACCATTAAAGCCACCAATAATCAAGTCATAATCTTTATCATTATCTAAATCAGCTAAAACAGGATAATATGAATTAGTTCCTGATGTACCTGAATATATAAAATGTAGTAGTGTAGTATCTCTTAAAAATTTTGGGTTGGTACGTGAACCTATATTTTCAAAAAACTCGACTCGATCGCCCGAACTTCCTAAGAATAAATCGAAGTCTCTATCTCTATCAATATCACAGAAAAACGGAGCTGAAAAATTTTGGACGAGAACTCCAGAGGGATTAAATATAGAATCTATTCTCAACCAATTTTGAGAATGCAAAAAATCAACTAACATGACCACTAAGAAAAACAAATAATTTATTTTCATTTAAGTTTATAGCATTTTTTATTTTTAATAACTTTTGATTTAGCGGAAAACTAATGCGCGTACTTCTTCACTTTAAAGCGTTTTCATGTTTTAATAACCATTCTTTACGCCAGA
>CAKZPH010000124.1 GCA_937138605.1 uncultured Ignavibacteriales bacterium | reverse complement strand
TGGAAGCGACATTATAAATTATCCGAAGGAATTCGACAGGGTGTTAAAGGATTAGGACTGCAGTTATTAAGTAAAAGTCCTTCTAATGCAATCACAGCTGTATTGATGCCTGAAGGAATCGAGTTTAAGAAGTTTAACGATGCACTGAAATATGAATTTGGAATTACAGTAGCTGGTGGTCAGGAAGAATATAAAGGAAAGTTGTTTAGAATTTCTCACTTAGGCTACTATGATGAACTGGATATGATTTCAATGATTTCTGCTTTAGAATTCTCATTGAAAAAAGTTGGATATAAATTTGAGTGTGGTGTAGGTGTTAGAGCCATTCAAGAATATTTCTTAAATCATATAAATTAATTTTGCGTTAAATATCAGATGGATAATAAATTAATTTTATTCTCTACCTCAGCTTGTGAAAATTGTAATATCATTAAGCGCATTTTTAGGGAATATGAAGTTCCATTTATTGAAAAAAATATTGAAGGATCGGAGGAAAATGAAAAAGAACTAATGAATATTACAGAAGGCAAAAAAATAGTTCCCACAATTAAATTTAATAACCAAGTCTACTTGAATATCAAACCTCATGAAGTGCTAGTTAGGATAAGTTATATTAAAGAAAAACTATGACAGAAAAAATCAAAAGTGTAGAGTTGCTTCTTAGGCGATTTTTAGCTTTTACATTTGATACAGTTGTATTATACATCGTCTTTCTAAAAACTCAAGTTTATATTCATGAAATTTCAATAAATATAGAATGGAAAATTTTTTTTGTTATCATGTCTTTTCAATCATATTTTTTGTTTACTGAAATATTGTTTAGACAGACGTTAGGAAAATTTTTACTTGGTTTAATTGTAGAAACAAAGAAATATTCGATAATCAATATAATTTTAAGAAACTTAACACGTGTATTAATTTTTTTACCGCCATTCTTTTTATTAAATGAAATAATTTCATTTATTTTAACAGGAAAAACGGTTCGGGACATAGTCACAGATACAAATGTAATTTATGTAAAAAATAAAAAATTGAATCTGACAAGAAAGGATGTAATGTTAATTGATAATGAATTTGACATAGAACTACGATCAGATCTTTATTCTAAAAGAGATTTATTAACTGAATTTTATATACTCCTTAATAAAGTAGATGAGGGAAAGAGAGAAATAATTTGCCATAAATTTCTTGAGATTTTAGAAATTCAAACTTCCGATAGTTCACCCTTTAGAACTTTTCTGAGAGTATTTCGAACGGTAAATAATGGTTAGAAGATACATTTTAATTTTATTACTCATATTTTTTGGAGGTTGTGTAACAAAGAAAATCATTTACAACGTTTATTATGTAAAACCTTTTGATTGGTATCCAAAAGAGAAGCAAGATTCAACTATAAAATTTTTTGCACCGAATTATAAAGGACTAAAAATTTTTCTTGATCCAGGACATGGCGGAACTGATAGAAAAAATCGTGGACCCGCTGGTTTAGCTATCGAAGCAGATTTAAACCTTAAAGTCGCTTTATACCTTCGAGATTATCTTCAAAGGGCTGGTGCTATCGTGAATATGTCTCGTGATAGAGATACTTTTATATCTCTGGATGATCGTTCCAGGCTTGCAAATGAATGGGGCGCAGATATTTTTATCTCAATTCATCATAATGCTCCAGGTAAACCAGATGATATTTATACAAACTATACTTCTACTTACTATCATGCTACTACAAAAGATTATGAATACGATCATTCCAGTCATGACATTGCACGATACATTCAGAGAGATTTAGCGTATGCAATGGGGAATAGCGGCGGACTAGGTTCTTTTGACGGAACATACTCTGACTATTGGATTTATCCTAAAGCTGGATTTTCCGTTTTAAGGAAAACCAATGGTCCACGTGTTTTAATTGAATGTGCGTTTCACACAAGTGCTTATGAAGAACAAAGATTGATAATCGATGAGTTTAATCAAATTCAAGCATGGGGGATTTTCAAGGGTCTTGGCAAGTATTTAAGAAATGGAATTGTCACTCTCTCACTGGAAAAAGACTCGTTGAATTTAATGAAAGATAAAAATCTCTCAATTTTAATAAATGATAGAAACATTGGTATTGATACAACCTTTTACATAGCCCAGATAGATACACAAAATGTTCCAATTACGTTTGAAATAAATAAGAACCTAAAGAAACTTAAAATTCCTTTAAATCAAAATTTGTCAGCAGGAACTTATGAATTAAAAGTTGTTGTACGCAATGTAAATGGTAATCATTCGTTTCCATTTAGAAAAAAAATAATTTTTTACTAATCTCTAACCAAAAAGAGGTTTACGATGCTGAATTATGTTTGGATTGGTTTAATAATCTTAGGTATTGGTACAGCTCTTTATTTCGATGTTAAGGACTCTTTTCAGAATAAGTACCGTAATGATGAATTCATTAAAGTGACTTTTAATCCAAACTCTGAAATTAGTTCTTCTCAAAAACTAATTGATGGACTAATTAGAATAAACGCAAAAGATTTCAACAGTTTTTATAAGGAATTCGTGACAAAAGACGTTGAAGTAAAAGCAAAACTTACACTTAAAACTGAAGATACCGCGATTTTATACTTAATGCTTGATGACTCTTCACCAGAAATTTGGAAAACAATGGGCAAGGTTTCCGGTGAAAAGAATGATTTAACCGGTGAAATGAAAATTCAGACACGTTCTTCTAATCAAATTTTAGGAGAGGTAAAATTCGAGAAAGTTAATTTCATAAAAATGAAGAGTGTGACGAATGGTTTGCTTGATATAGTTAACATAGCAGTCCAGATTGCGCTTGGACTTATTGGCATAATGGCTTTATGGTTGGGAGTAATGAAAGTTGCTGAAGAAGCAGGATTAATTAAAATCATAGCTCGGGCTGTTCGTCCAATTACGAAATTTCTTTTCCCTGGTGTACCGCAAGACCATCCTGCCATGGGGTCTATGATAATGAATATTTCAGCAAACATGCTGGGGCTCAGTAATGCCGCAACTCCTTTTGGTTTGAAAGCAATGGAGGACTTAAATACTCTAAATCCGCAAAAAGACACTGCTACTGATGCTATGTGTATGTTTCTCGCTGTAAATACGGCAGGCTTAACTTTGATTCCCGCCACAGCAATTGCAGTTCGTGCGGCCGCTGGTTCTTCTGATCCAGCAATTATAATTGGAACTTCAATTTTTGGTGCAAGCTGTGCAACGATAACCGGTGTTACGATGGCAAAATTATTTGCCAACTATCCGGTAATGAAATCTGATTTCAAGTCGTGGTTAACATCACGAAAAAAGAGTTTATTGATTTTAGGATTTGTACTTTTATTTTTATTACTTTCTTTTTTAACTGGAGTCATAAAAAACATTGGATCATTTTTTAGGTTTCTTAACCCTGAAACTTTTAAAACGATTATAGGATACATTTCAATATTAGCTATTCCGTTTTTGATTTTCTCGTTTCTAACTTTTGGGTTAGTGCGAAAAGTTAAGGTATATGAAAAATTTGTAGAAGGTGCAAAAGAGGGATTTAACGTAGCTGTTAGAATTATTCCATATTTAGTTGCCATGCTTGCAGCTATTGGAATTTTTAGAAGTGGCGGAGCAATGGATCTGCTAATCTATGTTTTGAGTCCAATTACCAGTTTAATCGGTATGCCTGCAGAGGCACTCCCGATGGCATTGATGAGGCCTTTATCAGGTAGCGGTTCATTGGGAATCATGACCGAGATAATTAAAACTCATGGACCTGATTCGTTACTCGGAATAATGGTCTCAACTTTTTATGGGAGTACCGAAACAACTTTTTATGTCTTAGCTGTTTACTTTGGTTCAGTGAATATCCAAAAAACTCGGTATGCTTTACCAGTTGGTCTGATGGCAGATGTGGCAGGCATTCTAGGTGCAGTCTATATTGTAAACATGTTGTTTAAATAAGAATTAATTAATCATATGCCAAGTACAAAGGTTTTTGATTTCATTACTGAATGTGGGGTTGAAAAATGAAAGTATTTATCGCTTCAATTATACCATCAATTGCAAAAGAAATTCTTTTAAAAAATAATTTCGAAGTTATTCAACATAAAAGTTACGAGGCATTAACTAAAGAAAATCTTATTCGCAAAGCTAAAAATTGCGATGCACTGCTTTGCCTTCTATCAAATAAAATTGATAAAGATATTATTGATCATCTACCAAATTTAAAGATTATTGCTAATTACGCTGTCGGTTTTAATAATATTGATGTTGAATATGCAACTCAAAAAAAGATATGGGTTACTAACACTCCAGATGTTTTGACTAATGCTACGGCCGATTTAGCATTTGCACTTCTTCTTGCCTGTGCACGAAGAATTGTTGAAGCAGATCAATATACTCGTGCAGGTAAATTTAAAAATTGGCAATCCGATTTAATGTTGGGAAAAGAAATAGCAGGAAAAACGATTGGAATTATTGGAGCCGGAAGAATTGGAAAAGCTTTTGGTAAACGAGCCAAAGGATTTGATTTGAATATACTTTATTATGATAAAGAAAGAAAAATTGATTTTGAAAGTGAAACTGGTGCAAAGTATACAAAACTTAATCAA
>CAKZPH010000123.1 GCA_937138605.1 uncultured Ignavibacteriales bacterium | reverse complement strand
TTGGGTTGAAAAAACTCTCTCTAAAATGACTCTCGAAGAAAAAGCAGGTCAGATTGTCTTTCCAGCTGTAAACGCTTACTATATGAGTCGAGACAGTAACGAATATCGTAGGATAGAAAAACTTGTAAAGGAAAGACATGTAGGTGGTTTGATCTTCTTCCTTGGCGAACCATATGATCAGGCAATTATAACAAACAAAATGCAAGCTATAGCAAAAATTCCTTTGCTAATATCAGCTGATTTCGAACATAGTGTTTCTATGCGATTAGATAGAGCTGCGCCATTTCCAAAGATAATGGCTCTTGGTGCTGTTGATGATACAAATTTGACTTATGAAATGGCAAAAGCAATAGCAAAAGAAGGTCGCGCAATTGGAGTACATCACAATTATGCACCAGTTTCTGATGTAAATAACAATCCACTTAACCCCATAATAAATATACGCTCTTTTGGCGAAAGTCCTGATTTGGTAGCAAAACACTCAAAAGCCTTCTTGCGTGGCTTACAGGAAAACGGAATGGTAGCTACATCAAAACATTTTCCAGGACATGGAAATACCAGTATCGACTCTCATTTAGATTTACCAGTAATTGATGTTTCACTAGATAGCCTTTACAAAGTTGAATTATACCCTTTCATTGAAAGCATAAATTCCGGTGTTATGTCCATAATGGTAGGACATCTTTCTGTTCCAGCCATTGATTCAACTAAGAATCTCCCTTCAAGTCTCTCAAAAAGAATTGTAACTGATTTATTAAAAAAACAGTTAGGATTCAAAGGGTTAATTGTTACAGATGCAATGAATATGCATGGAGTCGTTAACTACTTTTCAACTGCTGATGCCACAATTAAAGCAATTCAAGCAGGAATTGATTGCATACTCTTTCCAGATGATCCTGATGAAGCAATCGATGCGATAATTAAATCCGTAAAATCCGGGATAATCACGGAAGAAAGACTGAATCAATCGATAAGAAAAATTTTGCTGACTAAAAAGTGGTTAGGACTTCATAAAAATAAATTCATTGATTTAGACAAACTATTTGAAACGGTAGGTCGTAGAGAACATCACATGCTTGCTCGAAAAATCTCAAGAAAAGCCATTACATGTGTAAAAAATGAATTTAATCTTATTCCGCTTAATCAAAGTCCCACAATCAATTACTCTCATATAATTATTATAGATTCGAAAAGTAATGACGCTGGAGAACTATTTGACACTGAATTAAAGCGAAGACTTACAAATTATAACAGTATCAAAATCAATTTAAGCAGCGTTGAAGATGATTTTATAAACGCATTAGAAATCGCTAAAAAGTCGAATAAAATAATCATTTCAGTTTATTCAAGAGTGAGATCATATAAAGGAACAATTAGACTCCATGATAAACACATGGAACTAATTAATTCTCTAATTTCCCTCAACATACCTACAGTCATGATTTCTCATGGAAATCCTTATTTACTGATGGAATTTCCGCAGGTAAATGCCTACATCAACAATTACGGTGATACCAAATATCTTCAAACAGCTAGTGTTGAAGCGTTATTTGGCGAAATCCAAATTCAAGGTAAACTGCCCGTTTCAATACCAAATACAGATTATAAGATTGGTCATGGCATCGTTTTGCCTAAATCCAGTCTACTTGACGAAAGTAAGGAATTTTCTCCTATAGATGAAAAGCATTTCTCAAAAGTCGATTCGATTATGAATAAATCAATCCAGGATTCTGTATTTCCAGGCGGTGTGTTATTAATAGCGAAAGATGGAGAAATAATCTATCATAAAGCCTTTGGTAATTTAACTTACGAACCAACCTCACCGAAAGTTAAATTAAACACTATTTATGATTTAGCCTCGCTTACAAAAGTAATAGCTACTACAACAGCAATAATGATTCTACTTGATGAAAGAATAATTTCATTGAACGATAAAGTTCAAAAGTATTTCCCTGGATTTATAGGTAGATTAAAAGAGAAGGTTACAATAAAAAATCTTCTGTTACATAACAGTGGTTTACCGGCATGGAAAAATTTTTATCAAACATGCAAAAGTGCTGATGAAGTTTTATCTGAAATTCTAAAAACAGAACTTGAATATGAACCTGAGACAAAAACAGTATATTCTGATTTGGGAATGATTTTGCTCGGTAAGTTAATAGAAAGAATTACCGAACAAACATTGGATGAATTTTGCAGATATAACATTTTCAATCCCCTTGGAATGAAT
>CAKZPH010000122.1 GCA_937138605.1 uncultured Ignavibacteriales bacterium | reverse complement strand
GGCCAAATCAACCGTTAAAAAAGAGGAAAGAAAAATCGATACGAGTATTGATAGCAAAAATTATAAAGAGATTGGATTATCAGTTAAGAACATGACAGCTGCTGATTTAAAGAAATTTAATGTTGAAAATGGAATTCTAATAACTTCCGTAGATCCAGTGAGTATTGCTTACGATGCTGGTTTGAGAGAAGGACTTGTTATAATTGAAATCAACAAAAAGAAGATTGATTCGGTTAAAGAGTTTGATGATGAGATTTCAAAGAAAAAGGGTTCAGCAGTTTTGCTAAGAGTGCGCGATTCGCAAGGTAACATGAGATTCGTAGGTTTAGAGATCCCCAAATAACCTCCTTTCTTACAAATGCCTCCTATAAGGCTCGGTTAAGTGCCGGGCCTTCTTATTTTTATTTCAATAACTCTATAAATTCATAAAGTCTCTAATCATGAAAACATAAGAATAAAAATTTTTTGCTTTAACTTTACGTAATCGAAATAGTTGTATTTTTGTCTTTTCTTTCGAACCAATTAACAAAAAATATTTTATTATTCTCTGAAGTTTTTTATCTGGAGAATATGTAAATAGGGTCAATTTGTATTTGTTTATATCTATCGATAATTATAAATTTCTGATGTCTTTCAAAAAAGTTTAATCATTCAACTAAAATTTTATATTTTGAAAAACAAAAACTCAATTTAAATGGAGTGGTTATAAGTGCCATGCAAAATTCAAAACTAGAAGTTGCCAAATTTTCCTTTAATGTTTTTGAAGTTAATACATATTTAATTTTTGATAATAAAACAAATGAAGCATGGATTATTGATCCAGGTAATTCCAATGAGTTTGAAGATGATGAACTAGAAAGATTTATTCGAGATAAAAATTTGATGATAACTAAAATCTTGAATACTCATGGTCATATTGATCATGTTTATGGCGTTAAGTTTATTAAGAATCATTTTAATGCTGATTATTATTTCCCATCACCTGATTATGAATTCTTAAAAAATATAAAACTTCAAGCGGAGATGATTGGCGTTTCAGCACCGCAAGTTGTCGAGCCAGATTTCGATTTACATTCATTTGATAGCTTAACACTGGGAGAACACGAGATCAAAATCATAAAAACGCCGGGACACTCACCGGGCGGTATATGTTGTGCAATAGACGGAGAAAAAAAGATAATCGTAGGTGATTTAATTTTTAAGGAAAACATAGGTAGAACCGATTTATGGGGCGGTGATTTTAACACATTGATTAATTCAGTTAAAGAAAAAATACTTATTTATCCTGAAGATTATGAGTTATTACCAGGACATGGTCCCTCAACTACAGTACATCATGAAAAACTAAATAACCCATTTTTTAAGTGAGTGAAATAATGAATAACAAAATTGAAAAGTTAATTGAATTAAATAGACTCGCCGAATTAGGTGGTGGCGAAGATAGAATTAATTCTCAACATAAAAAGGGAAAGCTTACTGCAAGGGAAAGATTAGAAATTTTACTTGATCCAGGTTCATTTGTTGAAGTAGATAAGTTTGTGGTTCATCAATGTGTTGATTTTGGAATGAGTGAACAAAAAATATTAGGGGATGGCGTAGTAGTTGGATTTGGTCAAATTGATGGTCGCGATGTTGCTGTCTTTAGTCAGGATTTTACTGTTTTTGGTGGAAGTTTATCGGAAATGCATGCAAAGAAGATTTGTAAAATTATGGATATGGCTATGAAACTTGGTATTCCAATTATTGGATTGAATGATAGTGGTGGTGCAAGAATCCAGGAAGGGGTATCGAGTTTAGGTGGATATGCTGAAATATTTCTTAGAAATACTCTTTGTTCAGGACTTGTACCACAAATTTCAGCTGTTCTTGGACCTTGTGCTGGTGGAGCAGTATATTCTCCAGCAATAACCGATTTTATTTTCATGGTTAGAAACACTTCTTATATGTTTGTAACAGGACCTAATGTAGTCAAAACTGTTACGCATGAAGAAGTAACATTTGATGAACTAGGTGGAGCTGATGTTCATGCGAGAAAATCTGGAGTGGTTCACTTTATCTATGATGACGAAGAGTCTTGCTTGAAAGATATTAGAAGATTGGTAAGTTACATTCCTCAGAATTGCGATGAAGAGCCTCCCCTTTACGAATACACGAAACCAGAAAGTAAAATACCAGAATTAATTAATATTATACCTGAAAATCCTAACTTACCATATGACGTAAAAGATATAATAAAATATATAATTGATTACAACGAATTTTTTGAAGTACAGTCCGAATTCGCTCCAAACATTGTCGTTGGATTTGGTAGAATAAAAGGTCGGTCAGTAGGAATTATTGCAAATCAACCTGCTGTTTTAGCTGGTGTTTTGGATATTAACTCTTCAATTAAGGGGGCTAGATTTGTACGATTTTGCGATGCTTTTAACATTCCATTGATAGTATTAGTTGATGTTCCGGGATTTATGCCCGGTACAGATCAAGAGTGGGGTGGAATCATTAGAAATGGTGCAAAGTTACTTTATGCCTTCTGTGAAGCTACAGTACCTAAGATAACAATAATATTAAGAAAAGCCTACGGTGGCGCTTACGACGTTATGAATTCTAAACATATAAGAGGAGATTTTAATTTTGCTTGGCCTTCTGCAGAAATTGCGGTAATGGGACCTAAAGGTGCTGTTGAGATAATTTTTAAGAGGGAAATTGACAATGCCGAAAATCCAGAAATGGTATTAAATAACAAATTACAACAATATATTGATAAATTCGCCAATCCTTTTGTAGCTGCTGAAAAAGGTTACATTGACGAAGTCATATTTCCCGACGAAACGAGAATAAAAATTATTAAAGCTTTAGAATTAACTCGTACAAAAGTAGATAAAAATCCAAGAAAGAAGCACGGTAATATACCATTATGATGACGATATCATATTGAAATATTATAACTTAGAGAATTCTTTGAATAAAATTCTTGACATTTTTGAATTACTCGATTAAATTACAATAAATTAACTAAACTTGAGCTGAGGTCTGATGAATCAAAAATACCTATTAATACTTCTTGTTCTTTTCATTACTTCTTGTACAAAACCAACTATTCAGAAAACCGAGATTATCACACCACCCCAAACAAAAAAAGATACGATTCAAATAAATATTCTAGGAACCTTACTTGAACAGATCAGGCAAACATATATTCAAGCAATGACTTTCGAGGAAGATAAAAAGTACCTTGAAGCTATTTATCAGTTTGAGAATGCTGTAGACCTACTGAACAGAATTGGCGAGTATCCAGGAATTGAAACTTTTGTTGATTTTATTGAATTGGAGAAGAGTGTTCTAGAAGATTACCAAAAGTTAATTGATAAAATGGAAGAACTCCCTCCAGATATTTCCCTATCGAGTCTTCAGGAATGGTTAAGGAAAAGGATTGAAAGTTTTCAGCATCCACCCTTTGAAACTCCTAAAACTTTGGAAATAGGTAATGTTCCAATTGAAATAAACTCATATGTTAAATCTTTCCTGGCATTTTTCACAGGACGAGGGAGGGCAATAACTGAAAGATGGCTTTCTAGATCAGGAAAATATTTCCCAATGATGAAAAAGATATTTGCGGAGGAAGGTGTACCTACTGAACTGGTTACATTAAGTGTTATAGAAAGTGGTTTAAATCCAAATGCTGTTTCCTGGGCTCGGGCAGTTGGAATATGGCAATTTATAAAAGGTACAGGTAAGTTGTATGGTTTAGAAAGTAATTTCTGGATTGATGAAAGAAGGGATCCTGAAAAAGCAACTCGAGCTGCGGCAAGACATCTTAAAGACTTGTACCAGTCTTTAGGTGATTGGTATTTAGCTTTAGCAGCTTACAATGCAGGTGAAGGTAGAATAAGAAGAGCAGTTAATAGAGTTGGCTCGAACAATTATTGGGAAATAATTTATAGTTTACCTCGGGAAACCCGTGACTACGTCCCACAATATTTAGCTATTACGATAATTTTTAGTGATCCATCAAAGTATGGTTTTAATGAAATTGATTACCAACCTCCGTATGAATATGAGATATTTTATGTTAAGGATCCTTTTGACTTAGGAGCAATTGCAAAGGCAGCGGGAGTTGAACTAGAACAATTAAAGGAATTAAACCCAGAACTTGTTCAAGAGTGTATACCACCAGCAAATGTAAATGGATATCCACTTAAACTACCCAAAGGAAATTACTCAAAAAATCTAGCTTATAATTACGATAAAATACCACCATCAGCAAGAAAATCTTTTGTTTTGCATAGAGTTAAAAAAGGCGAAACTATTTCATCAATAGCTAATAAATATGGAATTACGCCGGAGTTACTAGCAGATGCGAATAATATATCGAAGAAAATAAAGCTTAAGAGAAATTCTATACTTAAGATTCCCGTACCGTATGATGAAAACAGTTTAACTTTTAGTTATCCCGATTTCGATGAACCAGTAAATGAGGATTTAGAAAATAACTCGGAAGATGATGAAATCTTAGTGGAAATTCTAACCTCTGGTTCAGATATTCAACCGGCTACAGAAAGAACAATTGAACAAAATAGTAGTGAGCGAAAATTATATAGTTACAACGTTACAAATAAAAGTCCAATAAAGTACATTGTTCGTAAAGGTGATTCATTAACAAAAATTGCTGAAACGTTTGAAACTCGTATAACCGATATTAGAATTTGGAACGATTTGCCATATGATAGGAAAATTTCTGTTGGTGATGAGTTAACGATTTATGTCCCAAATGAAAAGTATACATATTTTGTAAATTTAGCGAAGTATTCATTAATTGAGCAAGAAGCACTTAAGAAAATGGCAATTGTTGAAGATGATAAGATTGAAGTAAAGAAAAAATTTATAACTCATATTGTCAAGCGAGGTGAAACGCTTTCACTAATTGCAAGTAGATATAATGTTTCTGTGAATGATATTCGAGAGTGGAACAAACTTAAAACCTATAGGCTAACAACTGGAAAACGTCTAAGAATATACACATCTGGTCAAGACAGATTAATTGCAAATAGGGTGCGGGAAAACCAGTTTTATACAGTCAAACGGGGAGAAACGTTAAGTGAAATTGCTCGAAAATTTAAAGTGTCAGTTAATGATTTACGTTCTTGGAACAATTTACAAAATGATCATTTGAGAGCGGGACAACGATTAGTAATTTCACCAAACTATGAAACTACTTCAAAAGGTGATTTGAATTTTCGTAAAAGGATTTATCATACAGTGAAAGATGGTGAAACTTTAATCTCCATAGCAAAGAGATACAATATAAGTGTTGCAAAATTGAAGAAAATTAATAAAATTCGCAATAACAAAATTGTTGTTGGTCAAAAGCTCGTTATATATCGTTAATTGAAAGACTGGTTTATTCATTAAAACCGTTGGGGGTGCTAGTAACTGAAGTTCAGTTACTGGCTGAGATTATACCCCTGAACCTGATCTGGGTAATGCCAGCGTAGGAAAACGGTTACCTCCTTTAGTTGGAGGTAGCCGTATCATATTAAACGGAAACCAAAAATTAAAGGAGGTACAAATGAAACTCTTAAATTTATTTTTTGCCTTTTTAATATTCCCATCGTTTATATATTCTCAAACAATTACAGGCACCGTTTATGATGCAAACTCAGGTAAACCATTGCAATATGCTAATGTGTTCTTATCTGAGTTAAAAATTGGTGTCGCGACAGAAAGAAACGGGTCATTTACAATTAACCTGCAAAACATAAAAATACCAGATATATTTACCCTTCGTGTTTCATATGTTGGATATAAATCTTTTTCTCAGAAAATTAATTCTGAGCAATTACCCATAAATCTTACAGTAAATTTAGAACCCACTATATTATCTTCGCAAACTGTTCTTGTTACATCTTCTCTAGGTAGAGAAACATTCTTGCCCATAACTTATAATAATGTTACTAAAACTGAAATAAATAAGAAATATACACTTCAAGATTTCCCGCAGTTTTTATCAGAATTTCCATCGGTTTTGAGTTATTCGGAGAATGGAAATGGACTTGGATATAATTACATGAGTATTCGAGGTTTTGATCAAAGAAGATTATCCGTTACGATTAATGGTGTTCCACAAAATGATCCAGAAGATCACAATGTTTATTGGATAGATTTTCCAGATTTACTTGAAGATGTTAGCAATATTCAAATTCAAAGAGGTGTAAGTAGTAATTTAGTTGGTTCACCCGCTATTGGGGGTTCGATTAATATTATTACTTCACCATTTACTCAAACAAGAGAGATTAAAATTAAATCAGGTTTTGGTTCTTTTAACACGAGAAAGCTTAGTCTTTCATTTAATTCAGGTTTTATTGATAATTATGCGTTGTATGCAAGATTAAGTAAGATTAATTCCTCTGGTTATAGAGAAAATTCCTGGGTAGATTTCTTCAGTTATTTTGTTGGAATTGTAAGATATGATGATAATTCTACTCATCAATTAAACATTTTCGGAGCGCCAATTGCAGATGGATTAGCCTACACCGGGCTTCCTAAATGGGCAATTAAAGACAAGAATGAAAGAAAGAAAAATTACTCAGATTGGGGGCAATCGGGTAATTCATATTCTTATAAAGTCCCTAGAAGAACCAATGAAATTGAAAACTTTAATCAGCCTCATATTGAACTTCTTAGCGATGTTAAAATCAATGATTACTTAACTTTTAATAGCACACTATTTGCGTATTGGGGCAAAGGTTTCTTTGATTATGATGCTTCTTGGGGTGATACTACCTATTTTAGAATGATTTATCAAAATGGCTTTTCTCAGTCGCCGAATTTAAGCAATGCACTTGTTCGCGCTTATGTCGATAACACCCAATATGGATGGATACCACGTTTGCAATTTAACACCAACTTTGGTGATGTTATTTTTGGACTTGAGTTAAGAAGGCATCGTTCTCTACACTGGGGAAGTGTATGGTATGCGCAAGGGATACCATCTGGAAATGATCAAACCTGGCGATATTATGAATATAAAGGTGCTAAGGATATTGTAGGTGGGTTTGTCTTTTATAGAACTTCACCTTTAAGAAAACTCACAATCAATTTAGAAAGCCAATTTGTATACAATAGGTATCGCCTATATGAAGAAAAATTTGTAGGGAATGACTTTACTGTAAATAATTTCTTTATCAACCCAAAGTTTGGATTTGTTTACGACTTGATGCCAGAAATTGCACTTTATGGATATGTAGCAAATGTTTCTCGTGAGCCAAGATTAAAGAATTATTATGATGCGGCAGAATCAAGTGGTGGTGAAGTTCCCCAATTTGAAATTGATGCAAATGGAAATTATGATTTCAATAAACCATTAGTCAAACCTGAAAACCTGACTAATATTGAATTCGGTGTGAATCTAAAGTATCATTTAGTTACTACAAATATTAATTTCTTCTACATGGGATTTAAGGATGAAATTATTAGAAGGGGAATGGTTGATAGATTTGGATCACCAAAAACTGGAAATGCAGATAGAACTCGACATACTGGAGTTGAAGTTTCGTCTACTTTAAATCCAATAAATAAAGTTTCACTTAACTTAAATTTATCGTATATGAATAAAGTTGTTGATAAAGGCTTT
>CAKZPH010000121.1 GCA_937138605.1 uncultured Ignavibacteriales bacterium | reverse complement strand
AAAAATATGAGGGGATGATGAGAAATGATAAGATTACATTTTTCTTTTTTTGCAAATTCTATAACATCATCAGTGATATCAAGAGAAAGGACAATTCCTTTTGTTATTTCTTCCGTTGAACCTATTTGTAACCCTGGATTATCCTTTTCCCAAGCAATTTCTAGTGGAGCCCAATTCTCTATGAATTTAAAAATTTCCTTATGCTTCATACGCTAAATGAACAAAAAAAAATGCACTTTTGAAGTGCATTTTTCTAAATTTTAACGAAGAGTCACAAGTCAAAATTTTGAGTTTAGCTGCAAACTCAAATAATTTTATCATACTCATAAGTCCAATATATCTCAATTTTGTGAATTATTCAATTTTTTAAATCAATTCGTAGTCAAGGTAACTGAATCAATCAATAAAAAAAAAGGTTAATTGGTAAGATTTTCGCTTTTTTTATATTGCATTTTGATCTTATAAACTAATAATTAAAATTTTTAGCCGAAGGAGTTGCAGAAAATGAAGTTTGAGCTTCCCAAAGTTTACAATCCCTCTGAAAGTGAAAATAAGTGGTATCAGTATTGGGAATCAAATAGACTATTTCATGCTGAAATTGATCATTCTAAAAAGCCCTTTACAATAGTTATCCCACCACCAAACATAACCGGAAGTTTGACGATGGGCCATATCTTGAATAATACCCTACAAGATATCTTCATCAGATGGAAAAAGATGCAAGGTTACAACGCATGCTGGATTCCGGGAACAGACCATGCTTCAATAGCTACAGAAACCAAAGTAACCGCTTACCTTCGAGAAAAAGGTATTGAAAAGAAAAAAATTGGACGAGAAGAGTTCTTAAAACAATGTTGGGAATGGAAAGAAACTTACGGTGGAATAATTTTAACACAATTAAGAAAGTTAGGCGTTGCATGTGATTGGGATAGACTTAGATTTACAATGGACGACGAATATTACAGATTGGTTCTTGAATCTTTCGTTCATCTTTATAAAAAAGGGTACATCTATCGTGGACTCAGAATGGTGAATTGGGATCCAGCAACTCAATCTGCTATCTCAGATGAAGAAGTAATTTATCAAGAAGTTAATGGAAAACTTTGGTATTTCAGATATCCCTTAAATGACAATTCAGGTTATGTCGTTGTTGCTACAACGAGACCTGAAACAATGCTTGGAGATACAGCAGTTGCCGTAAATCCAACCGATGGACGTTATAAACATTTAATTGGTAGATATGTCTTATTACCTTTAGTGAATCGTGAAATTCCAATCATCGCTGATGATTACGTTGATAAAGAATTTGGAACAGGATGCGTTAAAGTTACTCCTGCTCATGATCCCAATGATTTTGAAATAAGCAAACGCCATCAAATTGATGTAATTAATATAATGAATCCAGATGCGACATTAAATGACAATGTACCTGAAGAATTTCGTGGTCTTGATAGATTTGTCGCACGGAAAAAAGTCGTGGAAAAATTTGAAGAGCTAGGACTAGTTGAGAAAATAGAAGACTATAAAACTAATATTGGTTATTCGGAACGCGGGAAAGTTCCCATCGAGCCATTTCTTTCCGAACAATGGTTTATGCGAATGGATGAACTGGTTAAGCCAGCAATTAAGTCAGTGGAAGAAGGAAAAATTAAATTTCACCCCGATAGATGGACTAAAGTATATTTTCACTGGATGCACAACATAAAAGATTGGTGTATCTCGCGACAGCTCTGGTGGGGACATAGAATCCCAGTCTGGTATTGTCATTCTTTACTTAAAGACGGAAATGAATGTAAAGAAGTAATAGTACAAGTAGATCCACCTGAAAAATGTCCAAAGTGTAGTGGAACGAATTTAATTCAGGATGAAGATGTTTTGGATACTTGGGCATCCAGCTGGCTATGGGCTCATGGCGTATTCAAAAGTAAAAAAGATTTAGAGTATTTTTATCCAACGGATTTACTTGTAACTGGACCAGATATAATTTTCTTTTGGGTCGCAAGAATGATTATAGCAGCTTATGAGTTTACCAACAACATTCCATTTAAAGATGTTTATTTTACAAGCATAATTCGCGATGAGAAAGGTCGCAAGATGAGTAAATCACTTGGTAACTCGCCTGATCCACTGGATGTAATTCGTGAGTATGGTGCAGATGCACTACGATTTACTATAATTTATCTTGCACCACTTGGTCAGGATGTGTTGTTTTCAGTTGATAAATGTGAAATTGGAAGAAATTTTGCAAATAAAATTTGGAACGCAGGAAGATTCCTTTTAATGAACGCAGAATCAATTAAAGTTAATTATAACAATAAATTTGAATATCTTGACTTAACTGACAAATGGATCTTAAGTCGTTTAAACAAAACAATTAAATACTTCACTGAAGCTTTAACTAACTTTAGAATTAATGAAGCATCAAAAATCATTTATAATTTTATCTGGAGTGATTATTGTGATTGGTACATTGAATTTGTAAAAACAAGATTAGCAGAAGAAAAAGATGGTTTTGTAAAATCTGCAATACTCTCCCGAGCAATATTTGTTTATGAAAACATTCTAAAACTCTTACATCCAATTATGCCATTTATCACTGAAGAAATCTGGCAGACTTTTTCTGAATTGAATAAAGAAAGAAAAAATATCGATAAGATAAAATCGATAATGACTCAATTGTTTCCCATCGAAGATGAAAGTTGGTTTGATGATGAAACTGAATCGAAGATTGAATTACTGCAGGAATTGATTTCTTCCATTAGAAACATTCGTGGTGAAATGAATGTGCCATTATCAAAAACTTGCGATGTATACATAAAATGTGAAAGTCCAGTACTTGAAGATTTAATTAACGCCTATCCATTTTATATAGAGAAACTTGCGAAGGTTAAAAATATTATTTCAGGTAAGAACGTTAAAAAACCAGCGTATTCATCCGTTAGCATTATCAAAGGAAATGAAATTTATATTCCGCTTGAGGGACTAATCGATATAGAAATTGAGAAAGAAAGATTGAAAAAGGAAATGGAAAGATTAGAGAAGTTACTTGAAGGGGTAAACAAAAAACTTAGCACTGAAAGTTTTATGGCTCGTGCACCTGAAGATGTTATATCGAGAGAAAAAGAAAAACAAAAAAATTTCGCCGAAGCTTTAGAAAAAGTAAAAGTAAATCTCAAACTTCTAGACGAAATTATATGAGGGAATATGAATATTTTTGATTTATTTGGTGGAATAGCAGTCGCTCTAAGTAGTTTTACACTTCTACCTCAAGTGATGAAAGGATTTAAGACTAAAAGTGTAGGTGATATATCCTGGATTTTTCTTTTTATGGTCATTATCGCAACTATATTTTGGTTCATTTATGGGAATTATCAAAATGATTGGGCTATCATGCTAACAAATTCTATTGTCTTTGGACTTGCCACCATATTACTCGTCCAGAAAATAATTTATTCAAAACCAAAGTCGCAATAAATCTTTCAAATAATTAAAATCAATTCAACTGGATTTAGTTGGTTGCTACTATAATTGACGATTGGTGTAGAACAACTTCAACTTTAAATTTTTTAGTTATTCAATTATATTGCACACCGAAACTGTAGCATTAAAAATTAGAGGATTTGTATATGGCTAAAGCGACTTCATTTGCAGACAAAGCCGCAAAAGCTCAAAGAAAAAAAGATGAATTAATTAACGTTAAGATAGTCGAAGCCTATTTTGATGACAAGAAAAAAACCTATAAATATAAAAATCGCTTTATTAAGGTTAAAAGTTTAGATGAGCTAACAAAGATTTAAGGTATTATGGTGGAACTCATCAGGAGTTCCATCATATTTTACTAACAACTTCCTACCAAATTTTCATATCTGACCTGTAACTTGAAAGCCTAATTCACGGTTTATTATCACTTTTTATCAATTAGTCGTAAGTATTCTAAAATCGCCCGTGCTTCATCGTATTTAATACCCATATCAGGCATATTAAATCTATATTGGGACTTCAACTTAATTATTTCAGGATGTCTCCTCTCATTTTCTTCAGGATTCATAATAATGTTCATAATAAACTCAGGTGACCGTTTTTTGGTAATGTTTTTCATCGCTGGACCCATTCCTTTTCCTTCAATTTTATGACACAATAAACATTTCTCATTGAAACTCTTTTTCCCTGATTCTGCTAGTTTCGTATTTATTTTGTCGAGTTTTAGTTTTGATTTTACAGGACCAATTCCATTCTTTAATTCAAAATCTGTTAATTCGCCCTTTTTTTGTTGTGCAAAAAGATTTGAAGTCATAATTACAAGTATCATTAGTATATTAACGAAAAACTTCATTTTGCACCCCTTACTTAGTTTAATAACATTTTGTTTGAAGAACTATCTGCCATAAAAGCTAAACATATATTTTTTTGATTAATTCACAACAAAAAACATTACTTTATATAAACCATCTTTCTAGTTTGAATAAACCTTTTGTCACTAAAACCATTAACTTTAATTTTATAAAAATAAATCCCACTAGGTACACTCTCATTCTTTTCTGATAAGCCATTCCATGTAACAGAATGATATCCCGCTTTTAACTCTTGAGAAATTAAACTAATAATCTTTTCTCCAGCAATATTAAAAATTTCTAATTGCACATATGCATCCTCTGGAAGAGCGAATTCGATCTTTGTTGTTGGATTAAATGGATTGGGATAATTTTGGCTTAGTGAGAAATGTGAAGGTATTTCTCTAGAATCTGACCTAACTTCAGTTAAAATTTGTTGCCATTTTAATTTTGCGCTTAAAACATTTTGCGTTAATGCTAAGAGATTATCTCCTGCAATAATGGCAAAAGCAACACTTAATGTGTCATTTGGATTAATAGTAAAAGGTCCTGAAGCGATTACATAAGATACATCACCAGCGCCAGCTTGAGTTTTTGTGAGTCCACCACTAATAGCTTCCCATTTTTCCGAATCAGAAAATCCATCATATATTCCCCAACCACCATCACCACCTGCATTTAAAATCGCTCTGTAATGATGATTGTTGTGCGAAAGTAGAGCTGAACCAACATAATAAGGAACAGTTTGCGGTTGATTAAACACATAACCAAATTTATTCACATTATCCCATCGCGCTATATCATCAAGGCCAGTAGTTGCAATTAAGTCCCAATCAAAAAATAATCCAGCATGAAAGTTTGTAAGTTGTGTAGTTGAAGTATTTATGAATTTATAATGTAATATTACAAAATCTCTAAATGGATCACTAGCATAAGAATATACATCCAGTATAACTTTAACTCCCAATCTTGTTGCTCCTGCACCATTATCATTAAAAACAGATTGAATTTGTAAATCGGCAACCTGTCCTGGTTGGAATGAACGAACAGGTGTAACAACTGTAAAGTCCTGATTCTGCGCATTTCCAGTGTTATTTCTCGCACGGTCAGAAATTCTCGTTGCCGACGTTCCAATGATCAAAGCACCTTCGAATAAAAGATTATCACTAGTTTTATATTTAAATCCTTCGCCGATGGTGTTTGTTGGATAATTGTTAAAAGCAAAATTGCCAGCGCTTCCTACGGTAAGTCGAACATTATTATTTGAAGTGACTGTGTAGGATGGATTAGTTGTAAAGTTAATCACCTGAAAATCAGAATAATTTGAGTCACTGAAATTAAGAATTAAAATCGTATTTACATCTGTACCAATAGATCCGCTTGCTTGAATTCTGAAAGGATTACTAAAATTATTGAAAGTCTCTCCAGATGTTTTCGAACCTGCATTAAAAGTATTATTAATGACGGAAATTCCAGATGTGGCTGAACTACAGGTGATAACTAAATTTGTTGTTGAAGCAATTATATTCTTAAAAGAAACTTTAATATTTGCTTGTTCATTTGGTTCCAGAATTCCATTCCCATTTCCAAGTGGACTAGAATCATCTATCACATACGATAACATCCTTATAGACTTATTAATTGAATCCTGGAGAGCACGCCAGGCATTAACCCTTCCTTTTCCTAATTGGAAACGATAAGATGTATTTACACTATAAATATCATCACAACTAACCCTAACTTTCTCCCCAACTTGTTCTGGTGTGTAATTTGGGTATCTGGCTTTTACTAACCCGGCAATTCCTGCGACGAGGGGAGAAGCCATCGATGTTCCAGATAAA
>CAKZPH010000120.1 GCA_937138605.1 uncultured Ignavibacteriales bacterium | reverse complement strand
TAGTTAAAAAATTCTCAATATTAGTGCTAACTTCATCAACCGTTTTTAGGTACATTTCTATTACTTATAAGTTGCATTTAAATTTTTTAATATATATTATTGACTAAAGAAAATACTGAATAAGAGAGAGGGAGGAATCCCACCTAAAACTTGCCCAATAAAACCGTAGCGATCCCCCCTACAAAGAAATTACCTCCCTCTCTTCCTTTTAAGAGTTCAAGCTTTAGCGTAATAAAACTAATTATAATTGCTTACTAGGATAGAAAAACTTGTTTGTACAGTCTCTTTATTTCAGATGCTTTTGAGACCGCACTTTTATAACCAGCTTCAATAATTTCTTCTGCACGATAGAACTCTAGCATTGTAAAAGATTTAATTTTAGGAGTGATTAAGATATCTGGAGGATAGAATTGGAGATAGAGGTTTATTAATCTGTTTTCCATGATGGATAAGCTTTGAAGAAGTGTTTGAATGGTTTTAGGAAATTCAGGTTCTTTTTTAGCCGGGTTTTCCTGAAGAATTGAACTCATTAGATTTTCGGGAATAAAATTACGTATTCTCCATGATGATAATTCTGATTGTAACTTTTTTCGAAGCTTTTCAAAAGTGGGAGCTGAGTTTTGTTTTGTTACACGTATCCTGTGAGGTCCAATAGTTACGTTGACCGCAATTATTAATTCTGACTTCAGGCTGTATGCAATACTTGTTGGTAAAGGATTGACAAGACCACCATCAACGAAATATCTGTTTTTGTAGTAATAGGGTTTAATGAGTACTGGAACTGCAATACTTGAAATAATTGCATCGACCAAATTTCCTTTATTAAGAACAACTTCTTTGCCGGTGACTAAATCAGTTGTTATTGCGAAAAAAGGTATGGGTAAATCTTCAATGTTAACATTCTCAATAAATTGATTAAGAAATCTTTTAATTTTTTCTGTATCTATTATTCCAAATCTCGAAAAAGATGGAGATAAAATTTTTAATGTCGAAATTTTATCAAACGAGAGGGCAATTTTTTCCATTTCATTAGCATTAAAACCTTTACAAAAAAATCCACCTATGAAAGCACCCATACTTGTTCCAATTACACAATCAATTTTAAGATTAAGCTTTTCTAATAATTTTATTACACCAATGTGAGCAAGACCGCGTGCTCCACCACTTCCGAGAACAAGAGCCACTTTAAATTTTTTCATTTCTAATAAAAATTATGAATTGAGTTACTTTATAATTTTAAGTTGTTCGTTTAAGCACATTTTCTGATTATTTAATACGCCAATTACTTTCCCTTTCAGTTTCCAACCATGAAATGGCGTATTTATACTTTTCGATTTAAATGAAAATTTGTCGACAATCCACTCCATATCCAAATTTAGAATTGTCAAATTTGCAGTTTTATCAGGTTGAATTGTAGCTTTGGGAAGATTAAAGATTTTTCTTGGATTAATTGACATTTTGTAAATAATCTCTTCAAGTGATAAAATTTTTGTATGATATAATTTCGTTAAGGTTAATGCGACTGAAGTTTCGAGTCCAATCATACCAAATGGTGCGTAAATAAATTCCCATTCTTTTTCTTCGATAGAGTGTGGAGCGTGATCGCTAGAAATAACATCTATTGTTCCATCTTTTAGTCCTTCAATTAATGCATCAACATCTGATTGCGTTCTAAGTGGGGGGTTAACTTTTGTATTTGTGTCATAACTTTTTACAGCATCATCTGTTAAGGAAAAATGGTGTGGAGTAACTTCTCCTGTTACATTTAATTTTTCTTTTTTTGCATTTCTTAAAACTTCTACTGTCTCTTTCGCGCTGATATGAGCTAAATGTAATTTACCGCCACAATATTTTAGAATCGCAACATCACGTAATGCTATTAGTACTTCTGCCAGTGATGGATGAGGTGGTAAACCCAGAATTGTTGAGTTTATACTTTCGTTCATAACGCCGTTGACTGTTAATGAAGGATCTTCACAATGTTCAATTATTGGTAAGTCGAACATTGAAGAATATTCAAAGGCATATCTAACCAGTTGTGAGTTGGAAATTGCATTTCCATCATCAGAAAAACCGACTACACCAGCTTCAGCCATTTCACCAAGTAGAGCGAGCTCTTTTCCTTCTCTTCTTTTGGTAACAGCTCCAATGGGAAAAACATCAACAAGCGAATTCGCCGACCGATCTTTAATAAACGTTACAACTTCAGCACAATCAATGGCGGGTTCGGTGTTTGGCATACAACATAAAGCTGTAAAACCGCCCGCCATGGCAGCATTAATACCGGTAGCAATAGTTTCTTCGTCTTCACGCCCAGGCTCTCTTAAGTGTACATGAACATCAGCAAATGCTGG
Organism: uncultured Ignavibacteriales bacterium; assembly: GCA_937138605.1. Lineage (GTDB taxonomy): Bacteria > Bacteroidota > Ignavibacteria > Ch128b > Ch128b > CAKZPH01. The sequence continues at coordinate 5,413 of CAKZPH010000120.1, read as the reverse complement.
AACTATAACACAGCCTTTCAAATCAATCATCTCATCAACTTTTTCTGAAATTTGTTTTTCAACTCGTTTAATAATTCCATCCTCAATGAGAATATCATATTGAGAATTAAGTTCGACTTGAGGATCAACCGCATAAGCGTTTTTTAATAATACTTTCATTTTACTTTCCGATGTAGTTTTTTATTTCTCTTCTTCTATTCTTGTACCAATTAAATATAAAACAGCCATTCTAATAGCTACACCATTTGTAACCTGTTCTAATATTACTGAATTTGAACTATCTGCTATATCAGATGAGAGTTCAACTCCACGATTAATTGGTCCCGGATGCATAATTAAAACATCTTTTTTGTTTTTAAGCAATCTTTCTTTTGTAATTCCATAAAGTCTGTGGTATTCACGTAAAGATGGGAAGTTTACAGCAGCACCTCTTTCTAATTGAATTCTTAGTATGTTCAATACATCAGAAAATTTTATAGCATCGTCAATATTAGTGAAACAGTTCACGCCTAATTTTTCTAAATCACGTGGAATCATTGTTTTTGGTCCGCAAACAGCCACATTGGCGCCCATTGTCAATAAGCCGAATATATTAGACATCGCAACTCGACTGTGGGCAATGTCACCAACTATACAGACATTAACTCCTTCAATCTTTCCCAATTTCTCTCTGATCGTATACATATCCAGTAAAGCTTGAGTTGGATGTTCGTGTGAACCATCACCGGCATTAATTACATTTGCGTCAATTAGTGTGGTTAAATAATGAGGGGAACCTGCGGCAGAGTGTCTTATTACGACCATATCAATTTTCATCGCTTCAATGTTTCTAACAGTATCTTTGAGAGTTTCACCTTTTGTGAGAGAACTTGTGCTGGCAGAAAAATTAAGAACATCTGCCGAAAGTCTTTTTTCCGCAAGTTCAAAAGATATTCTAGTACGAGTAGAACTTTCAAAAAATAAATTGACAACGGTTTTGCCTTGAAGTGTTGGTACTTTTTTGATCGGGCGCTCAATGATTTCGCGGAAAGATTTTGCTGTATCAAGAATTAACTTAATATCTGATTTAGGTAGACCATACAAACCTAAAAGATGTCGTGATGATAAAGGCATTTTTTAACCCTTAATTATTCTTTGTTTAATTCTATCAAATAAACTGCATCTTCGCCATCAACTTCTTTGAGTTTTACTCTTACTTCTTCGTTGATTGAGGTCGGTATATTTTTACCAACGTAATCTGCTCTAATCGGAAGCTCACGATGACCCCGGTCAATTAAGACTAGAAGTTGGATAGAAGAATAGCGACCTAAGTCAGTTAAGGCATCCATTGCTGAACGAACAGTTCGACCGGTGTATAATACGTCATCAATTAATATTATATTTAAATCAGTGATATCGAAAAGAATGTTTGTGGCTTTAATTTCAGGTTGTTTTAGTTTTACTCGAACGTCATCGCGATAGAGGGTTATGTTGAGTATTCCAGTAGGTACCGTGGAACCTTCAATTTCTTCAATCTTATTTCTTAATCTATAAGCAAGAAATTCTCCCCGAGTTTGTATTCCTACAAGGGCAATGTTTTCCGTACCTTTGTTATTTTCGATGATTTCATGAGCAAGTCTTGTGATCGTTCTTTGAATTCCTTGTTCATCTAAAATTTTTGCTTTTACTTTCATATAAAAAAAATCCCGACAGATATTTCTACCTGTCGGGTCCTTCTATTTGTTAAACTTAAATTTTTCTTTTTCATTTAACTTACCTTCTCTATCTCGCCGGATAGAGTTAAAGGTTATAATTTTAACTTTTGCAAAAATAATCTAATGCAACATTATTCACAAATTAGTGAATACTATCTTCTTGTTTTAATAAATATCTCTTAATTTTCTGCGTTGTTGTTTTCTCGAATTCTTGTTGTTGTATAGTTATTAATCTGACTTGTTTGAACAATGGCAATGTCTTATTCAGGTCTTTAATTTCTCGATTTATTACGTTCTCAATTAATTCATTAGTTAATTCCACGTTATGTTTTTGTGCATATTCAATGAATTCTTCAGCATTAGGAACGATTATTGCGCCAATAACTTCATCATTATTTATGGTTTTTGCTGGGTAAACCACAGATTCTAGAACGAAGGGAATTCTATTTATTAATTCTTCTAACTCTTCTGGAAAAACATTTTTACCATTTTTTGCAATGATTACATTTTTCTTTCTTCCACTAATATGAAGAAAACCATCATCATCAAAGTAACCATAATCGCCTGTGTAGAACCAATTATCTCTTAGTACTTCTTCAGTCGCTTTAGGATTTTTATAATATCCAAGCATTACATTAGGACCAGAGGCAACTATTTCACCTCTTCCTTCATCATCGAGGTTAACGATTTTAATTTTAACTGATGGAAGAGGTAAACCTGCTGCATTATCTTTGAATTTTCTTAAACGATTGAGAGTAAGGATAGGGGCTGTTTCGGTTAATCCGTAACCTTGTATGAAATTGAAACCAAAACTTCTTAAGCCTTGTGCAATTTTGGGATCTGGTGCTGCACCTCCTACTATGAAAATTCTAATTGAACCACCAAATCTTTGATGGATTTCTTTAAATACTTTTTTCCTTAAAGTTTCAGCTCCAAATTTTTCAAAGATACTTACAACTGATTTAAGTGCAGGAACCAGTTTTGATTTAATTCTATCATCTTTAATGGCCTTTGAAATTCTTTTATACATTTTCTCATAAAGCAAAGGTACACCCAACAAAATTGTAGCTTTTACTTTTTGAATATCCTCAACAACAGTTTTTAATGACCTTGCATAATGAACAGAAGCACCTGCGTATAATGGACATAAAAATCCACATGTACATTCATATGTATGATGTATTGGTAATACAGAGAGAAATCTGTCTTCAGGATAAATTTTTATCATAGACAACATATCAACAATATTCGAACAGATATTAAATTGAGAAAGCATAACACCTTTGGAACTTCCCATTGTTCCTGATGTAAAGATTAAGGAGGATAAAGCCTTAGAATCAATCTCAGGAAATTTATCTTTATTCTCATCAAAATCTTGCCTGTTAATCAATTGAATCATTGAGTGAATCCCATCTTCACTTTCTTGAAGATCCATGTCAATGTAAAATTCAAGCCTCTTAATAGAATTTTTATGTTCTAGAAATATTCCTCGGTAGTTCTCTGAAAAAATCACGCCACGCGAATCGGATTGATGAAGAATTGTTAAAATTTCATTTTCCTTCAGGTTTCTATCAATTGGTACAACAACAAAATTAAATGTTGAAATTGCTAAATAAGATATGCCCCATTGAACTCTATTTTCTCCAATTAAGGCTATGTGATCTCTCTCCTTTAAACCTAATTTTTTTAATGCTTTACCGAATCGAATTACATTTTCATAAAGTTCCCTGTATGTTACTCTGTTAATTCGAGTATTGTTTAAATCCTCAAGAGCTAATTTATTCGGATATTTGTTCAAACTGGAGGTTAAAAGTTCTTGAAAGTTTTGAATTTTTGCCACAGGATATAAAGAGTAATCTTCATTTAAGTTTTTCATCGATGCTCCTGATAATTTTGTTGAATTTGTGATTATTTCTATGGATAGTGTGCATAAGGAGGTAGTGGGCGCAGTAGGATTCGAACCTACGACCTTACGCGTGTGAGGCGTACGCTCTGGACCATCTGAGCTATGCGCCCTTATTAATTTCAAATCACTTAAAAAACGAAATCTCATGCAATTTAGTTAAATCATTTTTATTAAAAAATTTTTTTACGTTTTGATTTGTTTTATAGCAGGAATTGTTTTGAAACAAAAATTTGTCTCTTAAGTTAAATTCAGAAAATTTTGAAGAATCAATTATATTTATATTGTTAAACAATAAAAATGGAGTGCTAATATGAACACGGTTAAAACTGTTTTTCTTATGACTTTAATGATGATGCTATTCCTAATGGTAGGTGGACTACTTGGAGGAAAAGATGGTCTTATAATTGCGTTTTTATTTTCTTTAGGAATGAATTTCTTTTCTTATTGGTTTTCTGATAAGATTATTCTTTCAATCTACGGAGCAAGAGAGGTTAGTCCACAAGAAGCACCTAAACTTTATTCGATGGTGCAAAAACTCTCTCAAAAAGCAGGATTACCGATGCCAAAGGTATATGTAATGGATAATCCAAATCCAAATGCATTTGCAACTGGAAGAAATCCTAATAATTCTGCTGTAGCAGTTACAACTGGTATTTTACGAATCTTGAATGATGAAGAGCTTGAAGGTGTGATTGCCCATGAACTTGCTCATATAAGGCATCGTGATATTTTATTGGCAACTATCGTGGCAACGTTTGTGGGCACTATAACTTTTATTTCTAGAATAGCTGGTTGGACAATGATGTTTGCTGGCGGTAACCGTGATAGAGAAAATAGTGGAAATGTGTTAGTATCTTTAATTTTAATGATTGTTGCTCCAATAGCTGCCGTTTTATTACAACTTGCAATTAGTAGAGCACGGGAATTCATGGCTGATGAAGGCGGTGCAAGAATTTCTAATAAACCACTTGCGCTGGCTTCAGCTTTGAGTAAACTTGAGCAGGCCGCAAAGGTAGTTCCAATGACAAATGCAGGTCCTGCTACAGCCCATCTTTTCATTGTAAGTCCATTAAGAGGTAGCTCATTAATGAAATTGTTCATGACTCACCCACCAATTGAAGAAAGAATTAATCGACTTAAACTCATCGCGCAAGGACGAATTTGATTAAAATTAAAATTTATATTCTCATCATCTCATACTTATTTATACTTTCTGGATTGAGCCTTAGGGCTCAATCTTTTTTTTATAAAACCATAGATTCTTTGGTGAACGATGCTTTTGTTGACTTAAATGAATATTGCTTATCTAATCAAATTAATTCATTTACACTAAACATTACTTCGAGTAATGAAATTCTTAGAAATTTAATCATTAATAAGTTGGGTAATCTTTATCAAATAAGTTTTTCAGACTCTAATTTTTATAAGTTAGTTATCTTTAACTCCTCTTTTTATACTACAGTTAGGAGAATAATTAGCTTTCCTTTATTTGGCGAAAAAGTTTTTGAAGTTGAACACATACTAGAACTTGAATATAACTTGTTAGATTTTTCTAATAATAATTTATTAAAATCACAAAGCAAAAGATTAACGAAGGTTGATACGATGTCATTGACAAGTATTCAAAGAGAAAAGCTTGATTACTCAAATTCAGTAAAGCTACCAGTCTATAGAGAAGTTTTAGAACCTGCCATAATCACATCGGTAACCGGCTTAATGGTATATTTACTTTTTATAATACGGTCCAAATAAATTTAGTATTTAATACGAATAAATTTTAATTTTGAAAGATGAAGCTAATAAATATTTTATC
>CAKZPH010000119.1 GCA_937138605.1 uncultured Ignavibacteriales bacterium | reverse complement strand
GGCAGGTTAATTCTGGCAAGTTCACGTGCAATGTTGTATCCTAACATTTCCTGATAGCCTTTAAAAGCGCTTTGTTGCTCTTGTAATAAAATTTCTAAAACTCGCTTGCGAATATGAGACGGTACTTCTTGTTCTTCTCTCCCTTGTTTGTTAACACTGCTTTGTGGTTTAATTGTCCCTTCTTCTGGAACATAGAATTCATCTGTCATAATGGAATATCTGCCTGAGTATTCGTTAACATTTGCTGTTCTGTGGCGTATCCATTGTCGAGCTACAAAAATTGGAAGCTTAACATGAAATTTAAATTCCACCATCTCGAATGGTGTAGTGTGTTGATGTCTCATCAAGTATCTAATTAATGTACGATCTTCACTGACAGTTTTAGTACCTTTACCATAACTTACCCTTGCCGCTTGAACAATTGATTCATCACCACCCATATAATCAACAAGACGTACAAATCCATGATTTAATACTTTGAATTCCTTATCGAGTATTTCTTCTGCTTTTTGATTTATTACATGTGCCATATTTCTACCTTTTTATTTCAATTTTTTACAAATGAACCTAACAACACTGGCATCACCCTGATGAAGGATACCTTCATTTAAAGTGATAATTTTTCTTTCATTAAGTAAAATATTAAAGTTATCTCTTTCTTTTTGTTCATCAAAAAAATTTTTCAACTCAATTTCACAAACAAGTAAATCCAAATCTTTTGGTCCTCCTGAATTGAATTTTAATTGATCAATTGAAAAAACCTCAAGCAAAAACATTCCTGAAGGTTTTAATGCTTTTTTTATTTTTTCATAAAGTTTTATTCGTTCAATCTTTGGAAGATGAAGATAAATTAAAATTATACTACCCCATGCTTCAACGCCAAAATCGAATTCATTTACGTCAGATAAAACTGTTTTTAGAACAACTTTATTTTCTTCAGCAAGTCTCTCCGCTTTTTTCAATCCAATCTCCGAGTAATCAAGTGATGTGACATCCAAATTCTGGCTAGCCAGAAAAACACCATTTCTACCTTCTCCATCACCTAACATTAAAATCGGCTCTAAAAACCAATTTTTGTTTTTGAAGAATGTTTCTTTTAAAAACTCATTTGGTTCTTTCCCATAAACATATTCATAGTCAGAATATCTTTCGTTCCATTTTTCTCTCATGATTAAAACCATAAACTTAAACCAGTAAGAATACTAATTCCTTCCACATTTACTTTTGTAAAAAATATTTTTTCAAAGAGTTGTATTTTTTCGCCGTTAATAACTGTTTCAAGTCTTTCATATTCATTTCTGAATTCAAGCTCTGGATCTCTGAAGCGCAACTCCAATTTCACTGAAAAGTTTTTATGAAGTTTAAAGTCCACACCGGAATTCACAAGAATTCCAACATCTATTTTTGAAAGTTTACTTTTAGATTTTATATCATAAATTTTTCTTTCATACTCACCATAATAAACCCCAAAACCTGCTCCCATATAGGCGTTAAAACTTTCACCACTAAAAGGAAAAACATAATAAGCGCAAAATTCCAATGGAAAGATATAAAAACTCTCCTGTACTTTGAAAGTTCGTGGTACTAAATTAACAAGACCTCGAACAGAGTAAAGCGATTCCTCAGCTTTTAAAAATTCCACACCAAATCCAAGCATAACTACATTTCTATAAAAATTTGTTTTAACCTCTACACCATAACTCAAAAAATTATCAAAGATATGGTAAGAGTTTCTCATTTCTGGATTTGACGATTTAGGATGGAGAAACACTCTGGAATTTGTATTATAATTTAATATAAAATTTATGTTATGACGTTCCTTATAAGCTTCATTAAGTGAAAACGCATGTAAACTAAAAACAAAAAGATTAAAAATAATAACTATATAAAATGACTTCATAGTACAATTTGTTGCTGAATTCGTTAAACTTTTGCAAAGATAGTAAGATAACTCTATTTACTTTTCCTCTTATTAAGCCTCCTTAATAGCCCGCGCTGAATGACCTGACCATCGCAAAAAATACGGGCTTAAATTTTTGAAATTCCGCTTCATTTGGTGAGGTAAGTTTAATAATAAAATCGGCTTTGAAAGCTCCTGTGCGAATGTAAACTATTTGTGTGATTTCTTCCAAAATTTTCCGTGGTTTTGTAATGTAATATGTCACTTTATTATAACTAAATGATGAATCATATTGAGCTGTATTGAAGAGTCTTTTGTTTGTGTTTACCTGAATCATAACAGAAAGTCTTCTATCATATTGAGAGTTTTCTGTAGGAATAAAAATTACCCCATCAATTATATCTTTAACTTTATTATCGTAATAAATCCAATTGATTGGAAATAGAATAGAAACGTTTAGAGTGTTTTCTTCATAACGATTAACAATTTCAGTTGTGTCAATTTCAAATCCAGCAAAGGTTGGTTTTTCAATTTTTCTTAAAAGTGTGTCTTTGCTCGTAGTAGTAATGGTTTCATTTATTATTTCCGTTTCTTCTTTTTCAACTTCTCGTAATTCTAATTGGATTTGTTTTATTTCTCGGATATATATTCTTCGAGACGAGTTAAAATTTATTCCAGTTAAAATCTGAATTAGTATCACAAAGGCAATATGACTAATGATAGAATAGTAAAAACTTTTTCTTAAAAATCTGTACCACTCGTATCGTAATTTCCCGATGGCCAGATTATTTTTTTCAATTATGTCAGACATCATTTTAAGTTATATTTCTCTATTAATCGCTCCATACGATAAAATAAAATCAAATCAATAAAATTTTTCATACTTAATGGATTTTCATTGAAGAAAAAGAGATGCGATACACAATTACAATCACTTGAACCAAATTTATCAATGAATGTTTCAGAAATTTTCTTCAAATCACTTGCCAGCTTACATTCAATTCTGTCAGTAGTACGAATCACTATTGTATTTAATAAACTGGTTTTCTCTATCAAATAGTCAATATGCCAATGGAAATTTTTTCTAAACCTACGATGACGAGATATTCTTTGTTGTAAATTTTTCATAGCACTTCCAACATAGCAATAGAAACCTTTTTGAAACTTTATCTTACCAAGATTTCCAATTTCAATTTCCTGGTCATTTTTGTTTGTTATAATCAAGATATAAGCGCCTGTGTCTACAGCTTGATTGGAAATAATACTAAATGGTATGACTAATGGCTTTAAATCCATAGAGTTCAATGTGAGATTTTTACTCCATTGAACACCAGTAGCAAAAACTTTTAACTCATTTCTCAGGTCATATAAAGTTTTTGCAAACTTTAAGTCTGTGTGATATTCAGGTAAAAAA
>CAKZPH010000118.1 GCA_937138605.1 uncultured Ignavibacteriales bacterium | reverse complement strand
AAATTCTTTCATCACTGAATCCTTTTCATCAGAATTCATTCTACCATGTATCATCCCTAACTCTATATCTGTAAAAATTTCATTTTTAAGTTTTATGTAATTGGATAGCACATCTTCAAGATTTAGTTTTTCTGATTCTTCTATTAATGGGAAAACAATGTAAGCTTGATTTCCTTTTGAAATTTCTTTTCTTATGAATTCATACAAACTAGGTTTTTTATCAGGAGTTATGACATGAGTTTTGATTATCTTTCGGTTTTTGGGCATTGTTCGAATAAATGATAAATCTAGATCAGAATATAAAGTCAAAGCCAAGGTTCTCGGAATTGGAGTTGCAGTTATAACTAACAAATGAGGATTTCTACTTTTTAATTTTAACTTACTCCTTTGTATTACACCAAACCTATGTTGTTCATCAATTATAACATATCCTAAATTTTTGAATTGTACTTTTTCCTCGATTAATGCGTGGGTACCAATTAAAATATTTAATTCACCAGAACTGAGCATCTCAAAATATTTTTCACGAACCGATGCTGGAGTACTACTTGTCAATAGTCCAATACTCACATCTAAATTTTTCGAAAAATTTAAGAAATAACGATAGTGCTGTGTTGCAAGAATTTCAGTAGGAGCCATTAAAGCAACTTGCAAACCATTCTCAATAGCAATTAATGAAGTTATCAATGCAATTAATGTTTTGCCGCTTCCTACATCACCTTGAAGTAACCGATTCATGGGATATCCACTTTTGAAATCATTGTATATTTCACGAATTACTTTTTTTTGATCTTCTGTCAATTCAAATGGTAAAATTTCTTTCACTAAAACCTTTATACGCTCGCCTGCTTTTCTCACTTTTATATTTTCATCATAAGCCTTCAACATTTTTCTATTCAAAGCTGATAGAATCATAAAATAAAATATCTCTTCAAATTTCATACGATACCGTGCTCTATTTAAAAGCTCGCAACTTTCAGGTTGATGAAGATTCTTTATTGCACTTTTTAATGGCATGAGATGTTTTTTTCTTATAATATATTCTGGCAACGTTTCTTGGAGAAATCCCAAAAACTTGGGAAGGGCATTTTTAATAATAGTCCTCAAAGTGTGAGAACCAAATGAAGAAGTTTTTGATTGAGAAATTCCACGCAAAGAATAATGTGGAACGATTATTCCAGTGTACCTAAAATTTTCTTCAAACTTTTCATTTTCTCCTTTAAGTATATCAAATTTAGGATGAATTAAAACTGGCTCCCCATCAATATCAGATGTAATTTTTCCAGAAAACGCAACAATCATACCTTTTGAAAATATTTTTTGAAAAATATGGATACTCTCAAAAAATATTACTTTTATAGCAGACGTTTTATCTATCAAATAAACTAACAAATATTGTCTTCGAGACGAATAAATTTTATCGACTGAATTAATTTTTCCGATAAAAGTTACTTCTTCCTTTAAGGATTCATTTAAAACCCTTTTTGCCTCTGAGATTGCAAGAACCGTTGTTCTATCATAATATCGGGAAGGAAAATAAAGTAAAAGATCCTCAATAGAAAAAATTCCAAGGGAATTTAAGATTTTTTCTCGTGTTTCTCCTACTCCCTTTATAAATCTTAATTTGTATTCCTTAATCTTTTCATCGAAAATCATTTCGACAACTGAAAATTTAAATCAAAAATAAATTTTTAATTAAAATTTAATAATGATAAATCAACTGAAATGAAATGAAAACTAAAACCAGTTTTCCTCCTTTGGTTGGCGCGTCATCAGGTCAGTGGTAGCTACTATTGGATCTTTATCTTCATAAAGAATTTTATAAACTTCTGTACAAATAGGAACTTCAACTTTTACTTTTTGCGAAAGTTGATAGACACTTTTTGTTGTAAAAATTCCTTCTGCTACCATTTGCATTTGCTCAAGAACTTCGCGAAGTTTTTTACCTTTTCCAATTTGTTCACCAACGTATCGGTTTCGTGAATATTTACTCATACATGTGACAATAACATCACCCATGCCAGATAGACCAGCAAAAGTCTCAGGTTTTGCACCCAAAGCAATCCCAAGTCTTGAAATCTCTGCTATTCCACGCGTCATAATAGCAGCTTTAGTATTATCTCCAAAACCAGCACCATCACAAATACCTGCACCAATAGCAATAACATTTTTAAGTGAACCACCAAGTTCAACTCCCACAATATCAGTTGATGCATAAACTCGAAAATATGGATTCATAAATTCTCTTTGAACAAATCGAGCAGTTTCAATTGATCTAGATGCGACCACTACCGCTGTTGGAATTTTTCTTGCTACTTCTTCAGTATGACTTGGTCCAGAAAGGGTAGAAATTTGTTCATCTGAAATTTCGGGAAAAACATCTTTAATAATTTCGGAAACTCTTTTAAGTGTATCAATTTCAATACCTTTTGCTAAATTAACTACAAATGAATCTTTAATGGATGAAAAATCTATTTTCTGAATTACACCTCGAATGTATTGCGTCGGAATTGCAAATATGATTAAATGTTTTTTTGAAGTGGCTTCGTTTAGATTTGATGTAATATTTATTTCATCTGGAATCTTTATTCCCGGCAGATAAATCTTGTTTTCTCTTTCTATTTTTAAAGATTCAGCATAATCAGGTTTATACTCATATAGTGTAACACTGTGACCATTTGAGTAAAGCAGTATTGAAATAGTAGTACCCCAACCTCCTGCACCCAGAACAGCACAGTTCATTTTCTAATCTAATTTTTTTGAAAGAAGTGGAATTCGTTTGATTTTGTTTTCAGTACCTTGAATAATTCTCTTTATATTAGAACGATGAGTGTAAACAATAAACAATGCTATTAAAATGGAAAAAATAATTAAGGTCTCATATCCTGGAATATTCACATGAAAGATTTTTTCCCGAATAAACAAAATTATCGGTAATGCAATTGCAGCAGAAATAGAACCAAGAGAAACATATCTAAACTTGATCAACATTAAAATAAAAATTGCTGCAGCAATCAAAACATCAATGGCCATTAAACTTACCGCCATACCCAATGCCGTTGCCATACCTTTTCCACCTCTAAAACCTGCAAATACTGTGAAAACATGACCAAAAATCGCCATCAAACCAGCAAGTAATTGTACGAATGTAAAATCATCAAAGGGTGTGGGATTATCAAAATGTATATCCGTTAAAAAGAAAAGTCTTGCGATAAAAACAACTGCTATTACTCCCTTAAACGCATCGAGTAATATGACAAGTAATCCATATTTCCAACCAATAACACGGAATACATTTGTCCCCCCTACATTTCCACTGCCATAGTTTCTAATATCAATTCCAGCAATTTTTTTACTAATAATTAAAGCAGTAGGTATAGAACCAACAAGATAAGAAAGCAACAAAATTAAAATTATTGTAAACATAGACATCTAAATTTTAATTGTGAAATTTAAGGAAATAATATAAAAGTTATTCAATTATTTACATTAAAGCAATTATTCAAAAAATATTTTGGCATATTTTAAATCATAAGGTATCGTGATTTTTCTATTATCGCTTTGTAATTCATAAAAGTATATATCTGAACCAAGACGTTCTACAAGGGATGATTCATCAGTACCAATAAAATTTTCATTATAAGCTTTTTCAAACGCTTTTATTAAAATGCCATAACTAAAAATTTGTGGAGTTTGAACTATCCAAATCTTATTTCTATCAAGGGTCGATTCAACTATCAGCGAACCAATTTTAATTGTATCAACTGCTCTCTTTGCTGCTAATACAGCTTTCTTTCTTTTTGCGAACTTTATCAATTGGTCTATTTCTTCTGAGGTTATAAATGGTCTTACTGCGTCATGGACACAAATCAAATCTTTGTCATCTGCAGGAATGGCTTTTATTGCTGAGTAAACTGAATCTTGTCGTTCCTTACCACCAACTACTATGTCAAATACTTTTGTAAAGTTATATCTCTTAACAATTAATTCAATTTTTTTAATAAAGTCTCTTCTTGTGGAAATGACTATACTATTTACTAAACTAGCATTTTGGAATTTTTCAAGGGTATGAGCTAAAATTTCTTTTCCTTTAATTTTAATAAACTGTTTTGGAAGTGAGGATTTCATCCTACTTCCACTACCAGCAGAAGGAATGATAACAAAAGTTTTCATAAAATTAGCATTGCATCGCCATAACTTAAGAATCTATACCCGTCTTTTATTGCCTTCTTATACGCCTTCATCGTGAATTCATAACCAGCAAAAGCTGCAACCAGCATTAATAAAGTTGATTCAGGAGCATGAAAGTTAGTTATCAAATGATCAACTATTTTGAAATTGTAAGGTGGAAAGATAAATTTATCGGTCCAACCACGATTGTGTGCACATAAACCACTGGCAGTTACACTAGTTTCAAGCGCTCGAACAGTACTTGTCCCTACGCTAAAAACTCTCCCCTTAGATGTTATAGTTTTGTTAATTACTTCAGCTGTTGATGCGGAAATTTCATAATACTCAGAATCCATTCTATGTTTAGTTAAATCTTCAACCTCAACTGGACGAAAAGTACCTAGACCTATATGAAGAATAACAGGTACAATTTTTACACCTTTTTTCTCGATCTTTTTTAGTAATTGACTCGTGAAATGAAGTCCAGCTGTTGGTGCTGCAACGGAACCTGCAACTTTCGCATATACAGTCTGATAATTCTTTTTATCA
>CAKZPH010000117.1 GCA_937138605.1 uncultured Ignavibacteriales bacterium | reverse complement strand
TTACTCAATTTTGGCTATAATTATATTTATGTCATTTTTATCTTTATTTGTTTTTAATATAATTCCCGATTCTTTATTAATTATTGCATTATTGGGATTTATTTTTCTATTTATACTTTCATCTCTAAGAAAATTATTGTTTATTTTCGAAAAACTTTTTCTTATATGGTACCAATCATTTTATGTATTAAAATTGATATTTCATAAAAAAAATAAAAATCATTCTATAAATATTTATACGATTTATTAATGCCGTGGATTAAAAAAGGAATAAATAAATTAATTCCATCAGTAATTTGGCAACCTTTCCCGCCTATTAAAGAAACTTTAAAATTATTACCAAAAGATGCTGTAAAAATTGATGTTGGTGCTGGTGGAAGGAGAATAACACCCGATACAATTACTGTTGATTTTATCAAATTCGAAAACACAGACATTGTTTCAGATATACACGACCTAAAATTAGAAGATAACAGCGTTGACTGTATATTCTGTACTGGTACTTTTGAACATATTCACAGTCCAGAAGTAGCTCTGAAAGAATTTCATAGAGTCTTAAAAAAAGATGGAATAATCCATATTGAAGTTCCTTTTATGCAACCATATCATTCAGACCCGGAAGATTACTATAGATGGACAGAGAGTGGACTTACACTTTTTTGTGAAAAATATGGATTTGAAAGAACAAAAAGTGGCGTTCATCTGGGACCAGTTTCTGCTATGAATGTTATTATAATCCAATTTTTTCAAAGTTTTTTTGATAATAAATATTTAAGAAAGTTAATAGAAATAATTCTATCATACCTCCTCTTTTCCTTTAAATTTCTTGACTATTTCCTCATAAAAAAGAAAAAAGCTCATTATTTAGCATCTGGCGTTTATTTTATTGGTAGAAAAAAATAATTGACATTAAATTTCTGATAAATTATAATTCTGATTTGTATTTTGAGTTTAAATTGAAAGAAAATATAGGCTTAGTATTAAATTTAGATTCTAATGGACTTGGAGTAATAAGAAGTTTAGGTCGAGCGGGTATTGATGTCTGGGGTGGGGATTTTATTCCTAAAAATGTTGGGCTCTATTCACGATTTTGTAAAAAGAAAATTATATTACCTTCACCACTTTCTAATCCTGATAAATGTTTAGAAAAATTAATTATTATCGGTAAAGAAGTCTCAACTAAACCCGTTCTTCTACCAACAGCAGATTATTGGGTAATTTTCTTATCAAAATACCAAACTGAACTTTCAAATTATTTTAGATTTAATATACCGGAATCGGGAATCTTAGATACTATTGTTGATAAAGCTAAACAATATCAGTGGGCAGAAAAGTTAGGTATTCCTATTCCAAAAACTTATTATCTGAATGAAGATAGTGATATTCATGAGAATGATTTAACATATCCTATTTTTATGAAAGGAAGAAGTGGACATAAATGGGCAACTACTTTTGGAAATAAAGGATTTGTAGTAAATAATAGCGATGAATTTTCCAAGTATTATGAAATAACAAGAAAAAATAATATTGATGCAATAGTACAGGAAATAATTCCCGGCCCAAATAAAAATCATTATAAAGTTTGTGCTTATTACAATAAGAATAAAAAATTACTAGCTCTTTTCTCAACTCAAAAAGCAAGACAGTATCCTGTGGATTTTGGTGTTGGTAGTTACATGATTTCTAAAAGAGTTGATAATCTAATTGAATTAGGACTTAAATTCTTTGAAGGAATTGGTTATACCGGTGTTGGTTCAATTGAATTTAAACTGGACGAACGAGATAATCAATTTAAGTTAATAGAATTAAATCCACGATTATGGCAGCAAAATATTCAAGCTACTTATTCAGGAGTGAATTTTCCTCTCATTAATTTTCTTGATTGCATTGGTGTAGAGTTGGGTTCTATTTTGAATTTCAAAGAGAATGTTCGATGGTTAGACGCAATTCAGGATTTTCAATCATTCATAGGTAATTATAAAAAAGGAGACGTAAAATTTTTCGAATGGTTTATTTCATTATTTAAATCAAATTGCTTTGCCTATTTTGCATGGGATGATCTACTACCCGGGTGGAAAAATTCTAATTTTGGATTGAAATATTTAAAACTACCATATAAACTTATTAAATAAAATTATGCAAAAAGTCGCACTTTTAACAGGTGGTAGCGGAGAATTAGGAAGTTTATTAATAAAATATTTATCTGAAAAGCAAATCAAATTGATAGTTTTAGATAAATCACCTATTTCTAATCCAGATATAAAAGTGTTAGTCGAAAAAAGGATTATAGACTATAATACTTTAGACTTATCTGATTTTAACCAATTAAAAACCTCTTTAGATTCAATTCTCAAAAAATATGATAAGATTGATATTGTTATTAACAATGCTGCCCAAAGGGCATTTGATATTTTTAATAATTTCACTTTAGAAGAAATAATTCATACAATTAATGTTAATTTAGTTGCACCTTTAATTATAACAAAAGTTGTAATCGACTCTATGATAAAACAAAAGTATGGTAAAGTTATAAATATTTCTTCACGTTTAGGATTTTTTCCTCATAGATATGGTACTCTGTACAATTCCACAAAAGCAGCTCTTACTCACTTTTCTTTATCTTTATTTCATGATCTTAGAGTTGATTATCCAAATATTACAATTAATGTTATATGTCCTGACTCATTTAGAACCCGTGAAGGTCAAAAATTAAAATATTATGACTACATAACACAAAGTATATTAAAAAAAATAGATAATATCATTGAAACTAAGATTAACGGAAAAATATTTTATATATCAAAGCCTTCAATTAAACTGATAGATTATTTAAAAATTTCTAAAAATTTAATCCGTCATATTTATAATTAAAAAATATGAAAGACATAGTAATCAGTTACTCAAACGAAAATGATTGTTTTTTATTACCATTAATTCAAAAATTCTATTTTGATTTTATTAACACAAAGGAATATAATTTTAAAGAACTAACCATTAATTCAAATCCATTCTATTTTTATGGATTATCAAGTGCTGAAAATGATTTTATAGTTAATGATGATGAAATAATTTTCGTTGTCTTTGGCGATATCTTTTTGAAATATGAAAATTATAAAAGGAATAATACAAAAGATGAAAAAAATTATATATTCAATCTTTATAAAAAATATCCTAATTCTATTACTGATTTTATCAAAGGCAATTTTTTATTAATTGCATTCAGTAAAAAAGAAAAATTATTAACAGTTATTAACAATAGATTTGGTATTACACCAGTCTATTACTCTTTAATTGACAGAAATTTTATTTTATCAACAAATCTAAAGATATTTCAAAAATTGTTTTCAAAGTCGGATATGATTGATGAGTCCGCGCTTGTGGAAAGGGAGTTATTTAATTATACAATCGGTGATAAAACTTTAATAAAAAATGTATGTTCATTAAAACCATCCGAAATTATTACATATAAGCAAGGGAAATTAGAATCAACAATATACTGGAATCCGGGAGAGCTATATGATTCAGAAATAATGAATGAAAGAGAAGCAATTATCACTGGTGAAAGGATATTTAAACATTCCGTTGACATCCGAACTTCTGATAAAAAAAGAATTTGTGCCTCACTAACTGGAGGATTCGACGGACGGACAATTTTATCAGTTTTAAACAAAGATTTAGACTTAAAATTATATTCGTTTGGTATAGAAGGAAGCTTGAATATCACTATTCCTCAAAAAATTGCGAAAGATTTAAACTTAAACTATGAACCTATGTTACTTGACAAGGAATATGAAAAGGATTATCCCAGATTTGCAGAAGAAGTAGTTTTGAATTCAGATTGTTTAAGGACAATCGAAAGTGCAAATTATCCTTATGCATTCAAAAAATTGTCATACCATTCTGATGTAGTTGTTACAGGTATTTTTGGAAGTGAATTATTAAGAACTTTTCAAAACGTGGGGTTGATGGTAACGGATAATTTCGTTTCGATTAATGACTCAAATAACTCGCCAGAAATCTGGAAATACTTAGAAAAAAAATTACTTGAAAATTCATATCTTGACAGAAAATTGATAATTAAAAATTTGCCCTATGTAAAAGAAAATTTTGATAATTCCTTTTGGAATAATTACAAACACTTAACAAAAAATCAGCGTTTTTATATTTACTTAATGCTTGTTGGTTTAAGGGGTTACTTTGGAGGGGAAGTTCATTCAGAACGATTTTATGCGACTAATAGATTCCCATTTTTGGATGATGACTTTGTGGAGTTCATCTTTAAATCTCCTTTTGCAGGAGTTTATTCAAATGCATTAAAACCAACCCCAAATCAAAGATTTCGTTCTCAATATTTTTATTCAAAAATTATTGAACGAAATCGTCCGGAATTGTTAAAATATCAAACTGACCACGGTTTCCCCGCTGGATATGTTTTATCTAAATTTCCTTTGCTTAAAATTGCTTTGCCTTATCTTATAAACACTAATATTAAGAAACTTAAGAAATACAGAGAATTTAAGCCGGTAGAATGGGGTGAATTATATTTTAAGGAGGTTGATTCAAACAAATTTTTGAATTCTTATATCTTCAATGAAAAATTAAAATATGATTATCTATCAAAAAAATGGAAAATTAACTATAAAGATTTTTTCAAAGCTGTTTCATTTAATATTTGGTTAAATTCTTAATGCCTTTCTGATTTATTTATTATGAAAAAAATTTTGATGTTAACTAATTATCCTTTTGACTTAGAAACTTTCACTGGCGGAGTTGAAACAGCTACTGCTGCATTACTTGATGGATTAAAAAAATACCAATCAAATTATAAGTTTTATATCTGTGCATT
>CAKZPH010000116.1 GCA_937138605.1 uncultured Ignavibacteriales bacterium | reverse complement strand
ATTCCGCAACTTGAAGAAAGTCTGAAAGAGTATATTTTAGATAAATTAAGTGCAAATTTTGATGGAAAAAATCTTTATGAGATCGCTGAGCTTTTGTGTATTCCTGTAAAAAGTAAGAAAGAACAAAAATTACTCGAAACGATTACTGATTTTCATTATGCGAAAGATTGGTTGATGGAAAATATAAACTTGAGTTCTCATAAACAAATACTTACAGTTATGAATTTGTTGGGAATTTCTGTGCCAAATACGAATGAACAGACCTTACGAGATTACATGTCTTTTGAGTTTATTCAAAAGTTGCTTGAGTTCAGAGAACTCAAGAAATTGTTGACAACCTATGGTGAGAACATTTTAAACAAAATTAATCCCGTGACAAAATGTTTACATCCTGAATTTAATCAGAACGGTACTGCGACTGGTAGGTTTAGTTCTGTAAATCCTAATTGTCAGAATATTCCTGCAGATGATGTTTTTAGGAGTAATTTTGTTGCTAGAGATGGGTTTAAATTAATTATTGCTGATTATAACCAGCAGGAATACCGTTTAGCAGGCGCATTGACTGGTGACAAACAAATTATCGCAGCTTACAAAGCGGGACACGACATTCACACATCTACGGCAGCGATTGCTTATAATGTTCCTTTAAGTGAAGTCACAAAAGAACAACGTTTTGATGGAAAACGGATTAATTTTCTAACTTTATATGGTGGTTCTCCGCAAAAGTTACATAAAGTTTTAAATCTTTCATTAGAAAGATCAAAAGAAATTATTGATAGCATTAATAATTCTTACAGTACGTCAATTAAGTTTCGAGACCTTTATGGTGAAAAAGCTTTTGAGGTGGGCTACTCGATAACGGCGTTTGGCAGGAAGCGGTTTTATGAGAAACCGAAAATTTATTCGTCATTAGAAGAGTTTAATGCGATAAAGAAAAGGATAAAAAGACAAGCATATAATGCATTGATTCAAGGCACTGGAGCTGATATTGTTAAGTTGGCTATGGTTGAATGTTTTTATAATAATCCATTTGGTTTAGATAACTTTAGAATGTTATTGCAGGTACATGATGAAATCGTTTTTGAAGTTCGCGATTCTATTGTTGATGAAGCAGTTAAATTTATAAAGGAGACATTAGAACGGGTAGAACAGAAATTCTTAGGTGAGATTCCTGCCGTTGTAGAAATAAACGTAAATGATTTTTGGAAAAAATAAAAGCAGTTGATTTGATTGACAGATTAATCAGAAAGGTATTGACAATTGACTAGAAGTGTGATATAATATATATAAAATACAAAAGGAGTTTTTATGACAAAGAAAAAACGATCGATTGACCTAATTGCAGAATTAGATGACTACGTAAAAGAGATAAATACGGAACTCAAGGTTATACCAACGGGAGTTCCAAGCTTAGATGTTTCGACAGGTATTTTAGGGATTCCGTTGGGGAAGTTTGTAGAAATTTATGGTGCTGAGGGGGTTGGAAAGACCACGTTAGCAGTTACTATTTCCAATCAATTTCTGAAACATGATGAAAGAAATGTTTTATATTGTGATGTTGAACAAGCCTTATCGTCAAAGTTCGTTGACATGATTATTGAGCAGGAGCTTAGGGATCGTTTTATTATTACACAACCGGGCACTTTAGAATCGGCGCTGCGAGTTTGTGAGGCAGCGATGGCTTCTGGTAGTTTTAGTTTGGTTGTGTTAGATTCTATTGGTGCTTTGACTTCTCAAGAGGTGATTGATAGCGATTTAGAAGATAAACATGTTAGTATTTTGGCACGTTATTTGACAAAGTTTATTCAGAAAAATGCCATGCTTGTTCGTCAAAACAATTTAACGTTTTTAGGAATTAATCAAGTTAGAGATTCTATTGGTGGTTATGTGAAAGCATATTCTACACCAGGAGGACATGCTTGGAAACACATTTTGTCTTTAAGAATTGAGTTGAGCTTTGCAACTCCAATAAAAAGGGGTGAAGAAAAAATTGGATTAAATACATCTTTTGTCATTAAAAAGAATAAACTTGCTTCGCCATTTAAATCATTTTCATTTCCGATCATTTTTGGTAAAGGAATTGATACAATTCGAGACTTGATAATTTTTTCTGAAATGCTCGGCATAATTGAAAGGCGTGGATCATATTATGTGTTTGAGGACGAGAATTTAGGCTTAGGTTTAGAAAAGGCGATTGATTCTTTGATGAAAAAACCGGTACTTGACAAATTGAAAGAAAGGTGTTATAATAG
>CAKZPH010000115.1 GCA_937138605.1 uncultured Ignavibacteriales bacterium | reverse complement strand
TGAAAGATATCTTCTTTGCATCTTTTTCAAAATTTTATCACTTCCACTTTGAAGTGGAATGTGAAAATGTTTACAGAGTTTATCCTCAATTGCCACAAGTTCAATTATTTCATCGGTTAATAAATTCGGTTCGATTGAACTTATTCGTATTCTGAAATCGCCATCTACTCTTATTAATTTTTTTAAGAGGTTATAAAGATTTGTATTGATTTTCGAACCATAATCACCAACATTCACACCAGTCAAAACAATTTCTTTATAACCCTGATTTACAAGTTCAGTCAATTGTTTAATTGCTTCTTCTTCTGGTTCGCTCCGACTCATTCCACGTGCTTTTGGAATTGTACAGAATGAACACTTATAATCACAACCATCCTGAATTTTTAAGAAAGCTCGTGTTCTTTCTTCTGGAAGTGAACTGAATGCCGGACCAAAATCATTTAATTTCTCAAGTGGAGTAACATAAATACAGGCGAGTTCCTTTTTCTCAAGTGAATCAATGAAATTAAAAATCTCAAACTTTTCTTTTGAACCTAAAACTAAATCAACACCTTCTATCTTTTGAATTTCTTCAGGTCTTAATTGTGCGTAGCAACCAGTAACAATTACGAAACCATCAGGATTGTGTCTTAATGCTCTTCTTATGATTTGCCTGCATTCTCTTTCAGCATTTTCAGTTACGGTGCAGGTATTAATCACATAAACATCTGCCCGAGAATCAAAATCTGTAACTGTAAAACCTCGTTTTAAAAAAGAATTCCCTATTACGCTGGTTTCAGCATAGTTTAATTTACAACCAAGAGTATGAAAGGCAACTTTTTTCGAATTCATATTCATTCATTAAAATAAAAATGTCATTGCATTCCAAATTATAAAGAATGCAATGACAAATTCAATTTCAAAAGAATAGTCTATTATTCTTCAGATTTTTTAGGTTCTGATTTTTCTTTATCCTGTTTTGATTTTTGAGCTTTGGCTTTTTGCTGTTCCTTTTCCTTGAATAAATCACCGATTGTCACTTTTTCGAGTTTATGTTTAGCAAGATAATCTTCAACCAGTTTTTGCTCTTTATCTCTTAAAGCTTCTATTGCACTTAAAGTAATCTTTTTGTTTTCTTTATCAAATTCAATCACTTTAAGTGTTAGTTCTTCACCTTCTGGAAAAGCTTGTTTGATATTTTTAATTGGAGTTGGTGAAAGCTGATTTGCCGGAACAAATCCATCTACTTTCAAAGGTAATTCGACAAGCAATCCTTTGTCAACATGTCGAATAATTTTTCCGGTAACTTCAGTTCCAACTTTGTATTCTCTTTCAAATCGATCCCATGGATTTTCTTCAAGTTGTTTATGTCCTAAAGAAATCTTTCTTTGCTCAACATCTATATTCAAAACAACGACTTCAATCTTATCACCTTTCTTAACAATTTCGGCAGGGTGACGAATTTTCTTTGTCCAGGAAAGGTCACTAATATGAATTAGTCCATCCACACCTGGCTCAAGTTCAACAAATACACCAAAGTTTGTCAAATTTCGAACGATACCAGTATGTCTGGAACCTTCAGGATATTTTTTAAGCAATTTAAGGAAATTCTGCAATCGTTCAATATCGAT
>CAKZPH010000114.1 GCA_937138605.1 uncultured Ignavibacteriales bacterium | reverse complement strand
GGAGATGGAGAGTAATTAACTGTTTTTAGAAGTTAGGTATTTACGGTATTATGTATTTTTCAATAAATTTGATTAATGATATGGTGATATTAATCAAAACATTTTAAAAAATTTAATGTTTAAATAATAAAAAATTTTTATTGAGTATAAAATAAATTGTAAATTGAAACTTAAATGTTAACTAATCTAAATCATCCATTTAATTACATTTATTAGAATTCAATGGGAGTGATGTGGCGAAGCTGTGAGAAAATTTCTAATAAAATATAGTTTAATTCTGTTAAAAAGAAATCTTAAATATCTGGTATCATTTAGGTATTAAATTTTTTGAAAAATTATAATCGAACTTACATATTACCTCCCCCTTAGCAGGTATTAGAGAAATAAGATATGAAAATTGTTAAAAAGATACTTCGAAAAATTCCTCTCGTTCAAAAAGAAATTACGAGATTAAAAGGTCCGTATATCGAGGATTATTTACGTTACTTAATTAAAAAGGATAATCAAGTTATTATTGATGTTGGTGCTAACACTGGTCGAACGATTGATAGTATGTGTACCTTATTTAAAGAACCCAAAATATTCGCCTTCGAACCAACTAAAGAATTATATAATGACTTATTATTAAAATATCAATATAAAGAAAACATCAAGATTTTTAACAAAGCATTAGGTGAGATTTGTGGTAAGACTGAATTCTTTAAGTCGGATTATAGCCCCACAAATTCAATACTTAAACCAGATTTGAGCTTGTATGAGAAATATGACAAAAGTGGTAAACTTTATTATACATTCAGAGACTCATTACAATCCAACGTTGTTGATATTATTACTTTTCAAAAATGGTACGAAGAAAATTTGAACGGAAATTTTATTGATATATTTAAGACAGATACTCAAGGATATGATTATAATGTTATAGTTGGAATCGGTAATGTGTTGCAGAATATATTTTTAATTATTACAGAATTTCATTTCTTAAATTTTTATATAAATAGTAAACCTTTTTATAAAATAATTGAATACTTATATGATAACAATTTCATATTATATTCTATTGTGGATATTCATAAAGTTGAAAATCTTCAATTTCTTGAATGTAACGCCTTATTCGTAAACAAATCTTATTTATAAACATTTATTGAGACTATTTCATTTCAGTTTGATGTATTTTATAAACAATTCATTAAGCTGATTCAGATTAGGTTAAATATTAAACTTTATTTAACTTTTGACTAAACCTAATAAGGCAATAAGATTTAAGATAGTTTTTTTTGATATTTATAAGCATTTAATAATAAGGAGTTTAAATGATAGTAAGTATTACAAACACTGAATTGGAAAATGTAAAACTTATTAAGCCATCGATTTTTGAAGACCATAGAGGTACATTTGTTGAAATCTATAACGAAGATGAATACAATAAAAATGGTATAAATATTAGATTTGTTCGTGATGATATCTCAACTTCTTCTAAACATGTTTTAAGGGGAATTCATTATGATGATTGTACTTGGAAATTAGTTCAATGTATGTATGGGAAGTTTTATTTAGTTGTCATTGATATGCGAAAAAATTCGCCTACCTATCTTAAGTGGATATCATTTATATTATCGTCAGAAAACAGATATCAAGTTCTAATCCCTCCATGCTTTGGGAATGGCCATTTAGTTTTAAGTGATTATTGCATTTTTCATTACAAAATGTCACATTATTACCAGCCCCAAAATGAGAGGGTATTGAGATGGGATGATCCTAAAGCTAATATATTCTGGCCCATCAAAAATCCAATACTGTCAATTAAAGATTCAACTGCACAAATTATAGAATAATAATGGAATTTAATATGAAAATCAGAGATTCATTCTTGCCTATTGCTATACCAGATTTAACTGAAGAAGAAATTTATGAAGTTATTGATTGCATTAAATCAGGCTGGATAAGTGTTGGTCCTAAAGTTAGGGAATTCGAGAGGAAATTCAGCGAATGGCATGGTGTTAAACATTCAATCGCTGTCAGTTCATGTACAACTGCTTTGTTTATAGCCGCTAAAGTAGCAGGAGTTAAAGAAGGTGATTATGTAATAGTCCCAACAATCACCTGGCAATCTACAGCTAATATTGTTGAACAACTCGGAGCAATTCCTTTATTCGCTGATGTTGAAAAAGATTCCATGAACATCAAAAATGATGACGTTTTGAATTATATTGATAAATTTGGTGATAAAATAAAAGTAATAATACCTGTGCATATGTCAGGCTTGCCTGTTGATATAGAATTTTTTGAAAATATTTCCGCTAAATACGGAATTACTATAATTTTTGATGGAGCTCATGCTGTTTTCTCCCAATATAAAGGAAAAATGGTAGGACAATTTGGAAAGGCAACCTGTTTTAGTTTTTATGCTACCAAAAACTTAACTACCGGAGATGGAGGAATCATAACGACTAATGACGATGAATTTGCTGAACAGTGTAGAATTTGGTCTTATCACGGTTTACCAAAAGATTCATGGAAAAGATATTCTTCAGAAAGCTCAAGCCCCCATGTCCAATGTATTGTACCAGGATATAAATTTAACTTAACCGATCTTCAAGCCGCTCTTGGTTTAGCTCAATTAAAAAGAAAGGAGTATCTGCTTAATAAAAGAAATGAATTGTTTTATTACTACAACAAAATTTTAAGTGATTTAGATTTTCTTAAAACACCTGTGATTGAAAATAATGATGGAAAATGGGGTAATCATGTCTATGTTGTAAAACTTCTTGATGATAAAATC
>CAKZPH010000113.1 GCA_937138605.1 uncultured Ignavibacteriales bacterium | reverse complement strand
ATCCTCACTCCAACAAATGAAGGGTTAAGACGTGGGTTATGCTACATTGATGTCTGTGATTTAGTCATAACCGGCGATTCATTTGGTATGCATGCTGCAATTGGACTAAGTAAATATGTCATAGTATGGTTTGGAGTTAGTTGCTGGACTGAAATTGATTTATATGACTATGGTAAAAAGTTTTATCAGAATGATTTAGAATGTTCTCCATGCTGGAAAAAAGTTTGTCCTTATAATCTTGAATGCATTGAACGTATTGATCTGGATGGAATAATAAAAGAAGTTTATCATTTTCATAAAAATGTTAAACATGCGAATAGATAGGAACTTCTTTTTAAGTCTTGATAAACCTCTTATCCTTGATGGACCAATGGGTACATTACTGATTGAAAGAGGTGTGGACACATCTTCAGTACTCTGGTCAGCAAAAGTTTTATTATCTAATCCTGAAATAGTAAAATCCATTCATATTGAATATATTAAAGCAGGAGCAGACATTATTACAACAAATACTTTTAGAACCAATCCTTTTACATTAAAGCAGGTAAACTTAAAACTTACTTCCTTCGAGTTAGTCAACAAAGCCGTAAACATTGCTCGAAAAGCAACATCCATAACTGATAAAAAGATTCTTATTGCCGGTTCAAATGCCCCTGCCGATGATTGTTATCTAACTTATCGCTGTCTTTCTCAATCTGAACTTGAAAAAAATCATCGTGAACACATTGAAAATTTAATTGAAAGTAAAGTTGATTTTATTTTGAACGAAACTTTTGGTGACAAAGAAGAAGCAATTTTAGTTTCTAAAATTTGTAACGAATATCTGTTTCCATTTGCCATCAGTTTACTTATAGATTTTGAATTAAAAACATTTTTTGGTCAGGATTTAAGGCAAACGCTAGAAGAGTTAATTGCATTTCAACCAGTTTTTGTTTCGTTAAATTGTTCTAGACCTGAAATAATATTAAAGGCTCTGAATATTTTATCGGAATATCAACCTTTTTGTGTGTATCCTAATTTAGGTTCAGTTGAAAGTTTTAACACAGGTAATCTAGTCAGAGATTTCTCAAAAGATCAATTAAAAGAATTTTTGCATGTGGTCATCAACAAAGGTGTAAAGGTTATAGGCGTTTGCTGTGGAGGAAATCCTGATGATATTAAGTTAATCCGACAAATTGTTGATGAACTATGAAGGAATATAAATCTTCAGCAAAAGTAAATATTGGCTTACATATTATTTCAAAACGGCCCGACGGTTACCACAATATTGAAACAATCTTCTATCCCATCAATCTTTACGATCATCTTACATTCATAATTTCTAATTCTTTCTCAATTGAAACAAATAATCTCACAGTTCCAATAGATGAAACTAATTTAATATTCAAAGCAAAGAGAATACTTGAAGAATACACATGCCGAAATTTCTCCATTAAAGTGAAACTTGAAAAGAACATACCAATTTTCTCTGGTTTAGGTGGTGGAAGCTCAAACGCAGCCACAACATTGAAGGCATTAAATGAACTTTATGATCTAAGACTATCAAAAGAAGAATTGCTTATGTTGGCAAGTAAAATTGGAAGTGATGTTTCTTTTTTCGTTCTGGGTGAACCATCTTTCGCTCAAGGCAGAGGTGAAATTCTCACTCCAATTAAAAACCTTAAATTTGATTTCCAAACATTAATAGTCTTCCCTAATATTAAAATTTCTACACATTGGGCATATTCAAAATTCAAACAATCGACAAAGAAAATTGAACTCTCAATGATTAAGACATCAGAAGATTTTCTTAAAAATAAGGAACTTATAACGAATGACTTTGAAACAATTGTATTTGAATATTATCCGGAAATAGAAAAAATCAAAGAATCTTTATTAAACTCTGGAGCAATATTTGCTTCAATGACGGGTTCCGGTTCCGCAGTCTTTGGCTTTTTCGAAAAAGATTTCGATATGAATTTAATCAAATCCAAATTTTCAAATTATCTTACTTTCATGTGTTAAATACAAAAAATAAATATTTTCTTAATTTCCAGTTCATCTAAATCGTGCTCTTTTATCGAATATTCTAAAACGAAATCAAAATTCATTCACGAGTATTAGCAACGCAGAAATTCCATAACTTTATATAGGAGTTACTTTCCAGATAATTTGGATTCATCAGAAATGAATTTTTTCACAAAGAAATTATAGCATTTCGTTAAAATAGAGGTTGTCAACTTCCTGGGATGCGGTAGAAAAATTTGATAGATATCTTTTATCATTATCTGATTTATAGTTTGGGAAAAGTAATTAAAATAAGAAACATACTTACATTTGAAAAAAATAAACGCATCTTATGAGCCAACAAATTAAATTTTAACGTCACATTTTAGGTAGTATCTAATGAAACAAAAATTTAATAGTATATAATACCACTTTCCAATAAACCCTATTATCAAATACGTCAGAATTTCAACATGAATCCAAAGTCAAATAAAGTACATCGATATTATTGAAGAGCTATTGGAAAAACTGTTTATATGGCAATGTATATCTTTAGATTTAGACCTGTGAAATCAGAAAAGATTTAAAGTCAAAATTAAAACATTGTAAAAAGATTAACTCACACAATTTTCAGTTATTTCCAGATAACCTTTCGAACAATCCATTTTTGCCTTTACACCAATTGGAATTGTGTTTTTAGTCTTAACGTGTCCATGGATCAAGTTATAAATTACTGGTTTTTTAATTTTACTAAAGTAATCGTAAACAACTTCATTTAGAGTAAGAGATTTTTTTGTTGGATCTGTTTCTTCACAATCTGTGAAATTACAAAGTATTATGCCATTTACCTTATCGAAAATTCTGGCAATTTTTAATTGAGCAAAATATCGATCAATTCTATATGGTTTTTCATCCACATCTTCTAAAAACAAAATGGCTT
>CAKZPH010000112.1 GCA_937138605.1 uncultured Ignavibacteriales bacterium | reverse complement strand
CATTTATATGATAAAAAATGAAAGCAATGATTCTATTTTATACGCAATTAATAAACGTTTCCATGAAAATAATTCAATGATAGTTGTTTTAGTTGACAGCGTGAAATTCCAATCACAACTTGAAAAATTTGGTAAAAAAGTCGACATTGGTTATAAAATATTTTCTAATGAGATATGAAAAATCGAATTAAAATTATTTGTTTGATCTTATTCACAACATATTTTGAAATACATTCACAAACTGCACCACTTTATCTTCCCAAAGAAATTGGGAACGTTTGGATTTCAAATTTGTATGTTACCGATACCCTGGGAAATCCAATTGATCCTCCACAAGTAATTATTGATTCTTCTATAAAATACTCGGGATATCTTGGTCGGCAAACTCTATTTATTCATCGAAGACCGGAAAACACCTCTAATGGAGATACACTCTGGATATCATCATCCAATCAAAGTATTTTTATACATCAAAGAGATTTTCAGGTAGACACTTTTTTCACAATTGATCTACCTGATTGGTTTGAGTATTATCGATTTTCTACTGTTTTAGGATTACCATACACTATATATCGTGTTGATACAACTGTAACTATTCCAAATTTAGGAACTTTACCTCTTAGATTTTTAATTAGAGGCACACGACTTGGCTCAGAAATAATTACAGTTCCTGCAGGTACATTTAATTCCATAAAATTTAAGATTGAATTTGTTGTTCAATATCGTGTAGCACTACCTCCACCTTTACCACCCTTGTTTATAGATTTGGTTAATATTCCTACTTATGATTGGCTGGTTCAGAACAGATACATAGTCAAGTCATTCCAAGAACCAGTTTACATTGATTCATTGAACCTAACTCTTCCCGGGAGTCTACGCGAGCTAGTTCAATTTAGAGCATCTACAAATGTACATCATGAAAATAGATTAAATGATTTTCACTTATACCAAAATTATCCAAATCCTTTCAATGGAAAAACAACAATCCTTTTTGAATTAAATTCTAAAATGTCCATAAAACTTGACCTTTATTCCATTCGAGGAGAATTTATTGAAACATTATTGAGCGGAGAATTCAACAGTGGTCTTCATTCTTTTGAATTCGATGCTGAAAAATTCAACCTATCGAGCGGAATTTATTTTTGCAGATTCACCACAAATAATTTCTCAAGAATTATTAGCATGACTTACATAAAATAACTATCTATTAAGAAGGTAATTCTATCGTCTCAAATATAATGTGAAAAGAAAGTATTATTTCATACCTCTTTATTTCAACTGGAGTAGTTAGATGAAATTTAAGTTACTTACAATTCTTATATTTTTAGCATCAATAATCATGGCTAAGTCATATTATTCTCCGAGTAAAACTCTCACACTCAACTTTAGAATTAATCAGAAAGGTGAATTTCTCTACCAATTAAAATATAAAGATATTCAAGTTATAAAAGAAAGCCGCCTCGGAATCGAATTAAAAAATTCAGAAAGCCTATTAGATGGATTTGAAATTATAGAGATTGACACAAATTCATTTTTTGAAATTTGGAAACCAATCTGGGGAGAAGTCAAAAAAATTACTAATAATTATAATCAGGTTCAGATAAAATTACTCCAGCCTGAATCTAAAAGAATTATCATCATAAAATTTCGAATATACGATGATGGTCTTGGCTTTAGATATGAATTCCCCAAACAAGAAAACTTAAAACATTTTATTATTCAAGAAGAACGAAGTCAATTTGCTTTAACTGGTGATCATATTGCTTTTTGGATACCTGCAGATTATGATTCTCAAGAATATGTTTACACAAAATCAAAACTAAGTGAAATTAACGCTTTAAAAGGTCATGATTTTATTGAGATTTATACGAAATCAATTCCGGGTGAAAATTTTATTCAAACTCCTTTAATGCTCAAAACCATCGAAGGACTATATGTGAACATTCACGAAGCTAGTCTTTTAGATTATCCCGTCTACTATCTTCAAGTTGATAAACAAAATCTTATACTCGAAACCCACTTGTGTCCTGATGCATTGGGAAATAAAGCTTACCTTCAAACTCCCTCTAAAACACCCTGGAGAACAATAATTATTTCTGATAAAGCTGAAAGTATTTTATCATCTAAATTGATTTTAAATCTAAATGAACCACCAGCTCTAGAAAATTACGAATGGATAAAACCAAAAAAATATATTGGAATATGGTGGGGAATGCATATAGGAATTTATTCATGGAATTACTCTGATGAAGTTAATATTAAAATAGATGAAGTGGATTGGCGAACCTTAAGTCCAAACAATCGACACGGAGCTACTACGGAAAGAACAAAACTATATATAGATTTTGCTGCGAAACATGGATTCGATGCCGTACTAATTGAAGGTTGGAACGTTGGATGGGAAGATTGGCTTGGTAAATGGAAAGAAAATGTATTTGATTTTGTCACTCCATATCCAGACTTTGACATTGATGAAGTCACTCAATACGCTAAAGCAAAAAATGTCGAATTAATTATGCATCATGAAACCTCATCTTCTGTTTCAAATTATGAAAGAAGACTTGATGAGGCTTTTAACTTTATGAAAAAATATAACTATAAAACTGTGAAAACAGGTTACGTTGGACCCATAATTCCCCGTGGAGAACATCATGACGGACAGTGGATGGTTAATCACTACATTAGAGTATTAAAAAAAGCATTAAAAGAAAAAATTTGCATCAATTCTCACGAATCAGTTCGATTAACAGGCTTACATCGAACTTATCCAAACTGGCTTTCAGCTGAAGCAGCACGTGGTAATGAATTCAATGCTTGGAGTTCAGGCAATCCACCCGAACATGAAACAATACTTCCGTTCACAAGATTGATCGGCGGTCCTATGGATTATACTCCTGGAATATTTCAAATTAAATTAGATTACTATAACCCAAATTCAATTTATCAAGTAAATACTACCTTAGCTAAACAACTCGCATTATATGTGATAATATATAGTCCTTTGCAGATGGCAGCTGATCTACCAGAAAACTATGAACGTTTTCTTGACGCATTCCAATTCATTAAAGAAGTACCTGTAGATTGGAAAGATACTAAAGTTTTATACGCTGAACCTGGCGACTACATAGTAATTGCCAGACAAGATAAAAACTCAGGAAATTGGTTTATGGGTGCAATCACCGATGAAAATCCCCGGGAGTTTTCTATTAAAACTGATTTTCTTGATGAGGGGAAATATGTTGCAGAAATTTATAGAGATTCAGAATCAGCTCATTGGAAATATAATCCTATGTCATATAAAATTGAAAAAAAGTTCATTAATAAAAATTCCCATATAAAATTAAAACTTGCACCCGGTGGCGGTTTCGCGATTGCAATAAAAAAAATTGAATAACCTATCTGTTTTAATTAAATTAATTAAAGTAAAAGTTGCGTTGAACTTTTATTAACAGCAGTTTTGACTTTTATTAAGGTTAGTTTAGAAAAAATTATCGTGTTAAACTTGGATTAGTAGATGGACAAATATCAATTTGAATACATTTTCAAAAATTCTAGAAATCCAGATGAACTTTTTGATGCATTTGATAATGCACTGAAAAACGGTTTAGACGATTTAGAAATTTATAAAGTCTTATTTTGGAATCCTGTTTTAACTCTTAATGAAATATGTATGTTTGTTAAAAAGCTTGCCCAAACTTTCAGTAATAAATCATACGACATATATATTTGGGCTGCATATGTACTTGAATTATCATTTGATGAGGTAGAAAACTTCGAGGCGATTCTTAATTTTTATAAAAAGGCTTCCGAAATAAAACCCGATTCTCCAGAACCTTATATTAAAGCAATGGATGCTTATAATTTTGACCTCAAAATTCACTCTCCCACTCCTTTAATAAATTTTGTAAAAAAAGGATTAAACAAAGTAAGTGACATTACAACAATATACTTTAAATTAAGTGAATTCTTCGGTAAGTTAGGGAATATAGAATTAAAGAACCATTATCTCGCAGAAGGGGAAAAATTACTTCGTAAAAAACATCGTCTTTAGTAAATAAAATTAAATAAAATAGTAAAATCAATTCAAAAGAATTTTCAAAAAATCAAAAAGCTAATTTCTTCGTAATCAGTTTTTAATTAAAAGAAAGTAGTATAATAACTTGTTCTTTGCACAATTGAGCGGAGGGGGAGGGATTCGAACCCCCGGTACCGATTCCTCGGTACAACGGTTTTCAAGACCGCCGCATTCAACCACTCTGCCAC
>CAKZPH010000111.1 GCA_937138605.1 uncultured Ignavibacteriales bacterium | reverse complement strand
AATTCCTAAAAATCTTGGAACGCTCATAGTTTCTTCTTTTATGAAAATTGTAGAGAGTATAGCAACAAAAAACGGATACATTCCAAATAGAATAGATGCAAGTGATGAAGGAATTGTTTGTTCTGCCCAGTAAACAAGGTTAAATGGAATGGCATATGAAAAAAATCCTAGAACTAAATAAATAACCAGCGATCTAGAAGATAAATCGAGTTTGGTATTAGTCCAAATCATTACAAGTAAAATTGTGGAAGCAGAAATTAAAAATCTTAAACCAAGATTAATAAAAGGAGATATGTATTCAAGACTCAGTTTAATCACTAACCAACTGGAACCCCAGAATAAGCAAATCAGAACATATAAAATGGGAATCAAAATTTTTTTATTCATCTTTTATTCCAATTATAGCAAACATACGACCAGAATTTTGTTTATCACGGCGATACGAATGAAATAAATTTTTCATTTCGTAAGTACAAAGCCTCGAGATTTGTATCTTCTCTTTGTCAAAACCACATTGAGTAAGATAATCTAAATTAATTCTGGGTAGATTCACTAAAAATTTTTTTCCTTTTTTTCTAACGTATTTTGATTCAAATTTAACTGCCACATCTTCATCAACCTCAAAACAATCTTTGCAAATTGAAGGACCAAAATAAAAATAAGTAGTCTTAACATCTATCTTTAAACTTTGAATAGCATAGTCCATTGTTTTAATAAGTATTTGATCAGCTGTTCCTCTCCATCCAGCATGTATTGCACCAACAATTTGATTTTTATAATCATAAAATAAAATAGGAATGCAATCGGCTATGGTTACAACAAGATATAAACCTCGCCTGTTTGTAACAATTGCATCATTGCCATCTACAATTCCAGGGCTATCAACAAAAGTGTAAATGGTACTATGAATTTGCCTCTGCAAAACCACTGATTTATAATCTATTCCAAATAAATTAAAAAAGAATTTTCTGTGTTCTAAATTTTTTTCAAGATTTAAATGATTAAAGTTACCGAGATCAAAATTAAACTCATTTGGATTTGCAATTTTAGTGGAAACCCCATGAAAGAGTCCATGAAACTTAGAAAGCAAAAAACTCTTAAGAATTAGTGGTTTCATTGAATACTAGCTAAGGCATCCTCCAAATCGGTAATTATATCATCTGGATTTTCTAAACCAATAGACATTCTGATCCCAGCTGGATCAATACCCTCCTTAATTTGCTCTTCTGCTGGTATCATTGAGTGAGTCATCGAGCCCGGATGTTCAATTAGAGTTCTTACATGACCTAAACTAACTGCTAAAGTTAAGGTATATGCATTTT
>CAKZPH010000110.1 GCA_937138605.1 uncultured Ignavibacteriales bacterium | reverse complement strand
CTTGAATCGTTAAAGCACAAAAGGAATTTGAGACTGATGGATTATGCGATTGCGGGCAGAGTAATCCAGGCAATCCAGCATGTTAAAGTTGGTACAGATGAGTTTCCTTTATTGGAGGGTGAGGAAGAGATATTTGATGAGCTTAGGATGCAACTTCGACAGGGGAACTTGCTGGGTAAACATGTTGAGAAAATTATCCAGTTATTTACAAATCATACAGTATCTATTGAGTGGGTTTTTCCAGATATTAGTGCTATTCTGAGCCCTACGAAGTATGATGAGATTAATGATGATATTTTCTTTGCCCTCGGTTTTCCCAGGATTTTAACTACTGGAGAGACCATGAGAACTCAAACATCTAATCACGAGCTAGCCACAAAATCGCCAATTAAAACAATGGAAAAGCTCCAAGAAGATTTACTACCGATTGTTAAGTACATCGTTCAACGTATTAGAGACTTAAACAATCTGACTAGCAATCCTAAAGTTCGGTTTGGAAGAGTTAGCTTTTATGAATTTAACGCATTTATGCAAAATTTGTTTAGGCTTAGAGAAGAGGGTGGCGTATCTCTGGAGACTGTATGTGATTATCTTGGATTAGATTATTCTGATGAAAAAGTGAAGCTAAATTATGAAAATAGTCCATAATTTTTTAATAAATATATAATATAAAAGAGGCAAGAAAAACTATGAATGTAGTTCTTTTGTCAGGATTTGAATTTTTGACTAACGAAGCTATTGCTTCGATTGGTTTGAATCCTTATTTTAAATGGGCGAAGTTTGTTTTAACTGATGATGATGTGAATCTTAATAAGCAAAAAGTTCCGGTTGATGAGTTTGATAACTTGATTTCAACGGGTATTTTTACGCCGATTAAGATGGATTTTGGTAAAATTTCTGATGGACACACTTCGGCTGAAAAGAAGCCAATCGGTGTTATTACGAACATCAAAAAAGATGTAATTGATGATAGAAATGTTTTGATTGCTTTAGCAGCGTTGTGGAAGAAAGAACGTCCAGAAGATGTTGATTTGTTAAAGGAAATGATTGATGAAGGAAATCCTCCGCAGGTATCTTGGGAAATTTCTTATCATAATTCTACGATAGCAGATAGCGGTGAAGAGATTTTACATGGGACTATTCTTACAGGTGTCGCAATTGTTGCGAATCCTGCTTATCGTGATAGAACAAAATTTTTAGCTATTGCTGCAGTCAACGAATCTGAATCTGAGAAATGGACAGTTGAGTATATTAATGATTTACCAGATTCGGCTTTTTTGTACATAGAGCCGGGGGGCGAAAAAGATGAAGAGGGAAAAACTGTTCCAAGACGATTAAGACATTTGCCTTACAGGGACAAAGAAAATAAAATTGATTTGGAACACTTGAGAAATGCAATCGTGAGATTGTCACAAGAGAACACTGGAAAAGATTGGCTAACTGATGATTTACGAGAGAAACTTTTAAGTAAAGCTAGAGCGTTATTAAAATCTTATAACAAAGAGGAGAAATCTGAGATGGAACTTGAACAAGCATTAGAAAAAATTGCTAATTTAGAAGCGTTTATTGATGAACTTAAAAGAAAAAACGATGAACTTGAAGCAGAGCTTTTGTCTTTGCGCGAGTATAAAAATCAAGTTGAAGCTGAAAAACAAGCTGAAGCGAGAATTGCTCAAATTAAGCAAATGTTTACTGAGAGGGGGTTGGAAAAATCAGATGCATATTTTGAAGAAAACAGAGAATTGTTTCTTGGTTTAACCGACCCTGCCATTGAATTTATGATTCAAGAACTTGTTGCTTTTAGTGAAAAATCTGAGGTAAAACGGGCAGCTACGTCTAGTTTACCGAATATCAATGATTTTTCAGAAGATTTCAATTATAAAGATATTAAACTTTTAGCACAAGCATTAAAGAAAATTTCTAAATAAGGAGTGTAGAAAATGATTATCAATGCTTTTGATGGTGAAGCTTTTGGTGTTGTTGCAACTGAAAATATCCCTGAGGGGAGAATGGTGTTAATGACTTCCCATTCTCAAAATTATGATTTTGGTTCTAGAACTGATCTACCTGGAGTTAAACTTCCTAGCAGCAGTGCTGAGGCTGCCAGAGCCAAATTAGTTTTGGGTTTTGCGCAAACTAATGAGAATCCTCCGCTTTATCGCCCTGAACCTTCAATGAACTTTGCGCTTCGGCATGGTTTTGACCAAGCTGATAATGCGCCGTTTTCAGCGACTGTGTATCTTACGAGACCGTCTGTTCAGACTGGATTGACTGTTCCAAGCGGTTCTTTAGCAATTGCTTTCGGTAATGGTGTTTTCACTGTTCCTAGCGGTGCGTTTGTTTATTCTGCCAACTTAACAAATCCTGGTGCTGGATTATCTGTAGCTTTCACTGGTGCTGATAGAGGTAAACTTCAATATGATACTTCTAATTTAGTCGCTGAAGTTGTAAGATTTAACTCCGCTGACTTTTCCTTGACGTTTAGATTATTATAATAAGGAGTTTTAATTATGGAAGAGAGACAAATTAAACAAGCTGTTGCAGAGTTGATGAAGTCTGGTAACCGCGATGCTGTAGCTGAATTAATTGTTGAATTTGTTGAACCAAATCGGGTAACAGTTGATTTTGTAAATTTGTTACTTGACACTAGAGTTTTGAAACCAGGTGATGCGTTAGTAAAGAAACTTCGCAAAGGGATTGAAGTTAGAACATTAGTTCCTGGTTCGGTTCATTTAGCCAGCGAGATCACAGTGTCTGATCGTGT
>CAKZPH010000109.1 GCA_937138605.1 uncultured Ignavibacteriales bacterium | reverse complement strand
AAGAAAAACATATCCCAACACACCTTTATTTTTTTCGCACCACTCAATAATAGGTTCTACAGTACCATAACGATTTAAAAAATCTCCAATGTGATTCAATGCTTCGTTTGCTTTCTTTTCATGAGGAACAGTATAATAACGATAAAGTCTTTCAATTATTATTCCTAACGAAATAATTGAGAAAAACAAAAGTGGGTACATTATATACCAGCCACCTTTGTTAAGAATTTCGACTAACCAGTTTTCAGTTAGCCAGCTTTGAATTGATACTTCTGTCTGTAGTAATATCATCAAGTTTATCAATTTAATCCTCCATAAATATTATTATTGACTTTCTAACCATTCTTTATGTTCTTTTGCAAAAAGATAGGCGGCACGTTCATTTTCATCTTTACTATTTTGATATAAACGAATAACTTCATCATACCATTTAATTGCCTCTTTTTTCTTATCCAGCATTTCATAGGAAGCAGCAATGTTTACTCGACATCCAACAGAAACGTTTGCATCAGGATATTTATTCAAGACTTTCATCAATTCTTCTATGGCTTTTTCATAATTTCTTTCATCAAAGTACTTCATCGCTTTTTCATATTCCAGATAAGAATTAATCTGACTCAAATCATAAAGTAACTCATCCACTTCTCGAATTTTTTCATAATTAGGAAATCTTTTTTTTAACTCAGAGTAAAATATCGCAGCATTCTGATAATCTTTTATGTTATAATAATAATCCCCTATGGTATAAAGTCCATGGGGTGCATATTCACTGTTTGGAAATTTTTGTGCAAGTGTTTTGAAGGTTTCAATCATCTGTTCAGGTTTTTGAAGTTCGTAATAACACCACGCTTCATTGTACATTGCTGCAGGCGCAAGGTCAGATTTAGGATAACGACGATATAAAAGTTGATATTCTTTTATAGCCTGTTCAAATTTTTTCATGTTAAACATACATTCGCCAGCATAATACTGCATATCCACAGCTTTCGGATCTTGTGAATATAATGCCACAAAAGTTTTCATTGTGTTATAAGCACCTTGCCATTCACCAATTTCATATTGAGAATAGGCTTTGAACATCAATGCATCTTTTTTATAAACTCCATCAGGATATTGAGCTAAGTAACGATTGAATACTTTAATTGACTCTTCGTATTCTTGATTATCATAATAAAGCGCAGCAAGTTGAAATAAAATATCTTGAATTTCTGGAGCATTTGGATATTTAGAAGCTGCTTCAAACAGTAATGCACCTGCTTTCTTAAGATCTCCTAACTCCTTGTAACTGTTAGAAAGATTAATGTAATTATTAATGACAGTGGTTGTATCAATTCCAATAGTGGCCATTGACTTTTCAGCAAACTTAATGCTCTCGTTAAATTTCTTACCTTCAAAATATATAGTTGATAAAGTTGAATAGTACTTAGCTTTTTCGATTTCATCTGAAGTTTGACTGATAAGTTTATTATATATGTCTACACCTTTATTTAAATCTCCTAATTTGGCATATGATAGCGCCATTTTTTCATAAGCATTCGATATATTTTGCGAAAAAACTTTTAGAAATAAATTATTTGATAAAACATACTCCAAATCATTTATTGATTTTTTATAATCTTCTACCTGATATGAAATTACACCACGAACATATTTTACTTGTACAGCAAAAACTTCTCTTTTGACCAGTAATGTTGTATCTGATAAAATTAGATCCAGATATTTAATTGCTTCGTTATAATCACCTTTGTTTATGTAAAGATCTGCAAAATTAAAATGTATATCGTCAATTAAGTTAATACTATCCTTTCTTTGTTTTGCTAACTCAAGGATTTCAGACAGAAATTTTTCACCTGTTTCAAATTCCGATCGTTGAGAATAAATTTTTGTTATTTTGTTAACCGCTCCAGGAAAATATGGTGAATAGAAACTAATTTTATCAAAACATGCTATCGCTTCATCGAACCTACGGCTATCTGCATATGCAATAAGTTTGTAATAGTAAACTTCACTCGTGTCAATTTTATTTTGGCTGGATGCAATTACTTCATCTAAAATTGATAAAGCATTATCGTAATCACCTAACTTGTAATAAGTGTAACCTAATTGAACTTTAGCATTAGGTATTTCATCACTTGATGGAAAGTTACGAATTAATGTTTCAAGAGTTCTTCTAGCGAGATTATGTTCATTAATAAAATTATAAGCTGACGCTTTCAATGAGAATACAACAGGAATCAGATCGGAATATGAATATTTTGATATGAATGAATCTGCATGAGCAATTGCGTTATTAAAATCTTTTCCATTATAATAGTTTAGAACTACACTTAGTTTAGCCTTGTCAACACTAAAATCAATAGCATCTGCCACAGTTGCATAACTATTTATATAGAATTCGTACTCCTCTGCAGCTTTTGAAAACATTTTAGCATTTTGATACGTCTCAGCTATTTTATACTGTAATTTTGCCTGAAGTTTTTTGTTAGCAAAATTTGCATCAATTGCTTCACGATAGACAAAAATCGCTTCCTCAATTCCCTTTTCAGCTAATGTGTAATCGGCAATTTTAATCCAGGCAATTTCTACAAGGCTAGGAATAAGTGTAAAAACATTTATTATTTTTTTATAGAAAGCAATAGATAGATCGTATTGTTTTAAATTTCTATAGGAATCCCCTATTTTAATATATGCTTTGGCCACTAATTCTAAATCCGTAGTTTCAACGTCTCTTCCCTCGGTTACTTCAAAAAGTTTTCTTTCTTTCTCAGCTTTTAGCTCAATTTTTTCCCAATCTTTTTTAGTGAAGATTTCTGGTTGGAATTTATCAATAAGTTTTGTCCAATTTTCCAGAGCTAATTTGTAATTTCCAGAGTCATAATAATTTTGAGCTATTTGATATAAAGCCCGAGCATAGTATTCAGTATTAGGGTAGTTAGCGAGTAATTTATTAAATACAATTGTTGAACTATCAATATTATTTAATTCACGGTATGCCCAACCTGCGTCGTAAAGTGCTTGTTCTGATTTTTTATCGTTTGGAAATTTTATAAACAATCTGAAAGCTTCTTCAATTGCTTCATTATATCTTCCAAGTCGGTAGTAAATATCGTAAACCTGGAATTGTGCTAATGCTGCCAGACGTGGTTCATCTTTTCTTAAAGAGACCAGTCTAAAGTAGTAAATCGCTGAGTCAGAAATGTTAAGCTGTTTAAAAGCGTTTCCTTTCATGTAAAAAGCGGCAGCACGAACACTTACTACATATTCATTATTCAAAATTCCAACTTTTACGCTATCTTCTCGAAGTAGTTTGTGTTGAGTGTATAAAATGTAGTCGTATTGTTTTATTGCATTTTTGTAATCTCTGGAAACAAAATAGTTCTGTCCTGCTTGAAAAGCATTTTTAATTTCCTGTGGAGTAGGAATAAAAACACTTGCAATTGTAGCTACTAAAAATACAACTATCTGCCACATAACTTGTTAAAATCCAGTAAAGACTGAAAAATACAATGTTGATTCCTCACGACCTTTAAATCGATCTTCTTCTCGTTTAAACTCACGAGTTGTGTATTTATATCCAAAATCGATTACAATATTATAACCTGCATATTGAGATTTATTACTTAATGAAAATGCAATTGTTCTTCTATCTTCACTCTCAAAATCATCTTTTAAATTCCTGATTCTATAAGCAAGTGGTGTTAATCCTTTCAAGAAAGTAATTCCCTGCATTCCCAAATGAAGTGTTGTGTTTTGTGTTAATTTATAATCAGCTCTGATTATAGGAATTGTTTCTTGAAGATGTTTTCCTATTACCGTGATTTTGTCACCATCTTTATTTTCCGTGAACTTGGATGATTTTTCCGTCCTAATCTTAAATTGAGGAGTTATAATTAATTTCTCGTTCCAAAGAGAGATTTGATACTCAATCTTATTGACCATACCAAAAAATTGAATTCTTCCTTCCACCTGGTCATTAAGTAAACGACTTTCGTTCAGGAAAGCCAACGCTCTATTTCCTTGTGCAAATTGTTTATTCAATTGTAGCCTTAAATTATTTTCAATCCTAAGATTTGGAATCTGGGTATATGTTGTACCAATAAATAAATTATTTACAAGACTGTTTTTATATAAAAGCGGGTCCAGAACGAAATCAGGAAATGGATCGGCAGTTGTAATTACTCCGGGGAATTGGTAACAATCATTTGGAATATTATCACGGACTTGCTTTAATACGTAGAATAATCTAAGCGAACCAAACCTTGGTGTTTCTGTATAATAAGTTAGCTTAAAATAATTCACATAATTCCTCCCACCTTTTAACAATCCATTTTCTCTCAACATTCCTAAACCAATATTAAAGTTTTTAATCAATTCTAAGTTTGTGAAAACATGATAACCTTTTTGATCCGGTGTATATGGATAGTCGGGTAAAATATCATTTTCTTGTTCATCTATAACATCGTTATTGTTCCAATCATCACCATAATCGAGGCTTGGAGGATCCGTATAAAATGTTAAGAAATCCTGAGCATAGTCAGGTATACCATCAGCATTTCTATCGTCATCCGGGATACCGTCTCTATCGCGGTCTTTTCCAGGGAAAATACCTGTATCTGGTCGTCTTAAAATTGTTGCAAGGCTAACCAATTCATTTGTGTTTTGTCTATATCCTAAAAGGAAAAAGTCTCCCATTCGATTCAGTACATCACGGTTCTTTCCTCGTGCATCAGTAGTAAAAACGTTGTAATGATAAAATCCATCTTCCCACCGATCGTTATCATCATTATCATCAACTAGGGAGTAATATGCACCACCGGGAATCAAGGCTCCCCAACTTGATACATCATAACCAAGAAAATCCGGGAATATGGGGTTAGGTATCAAGTTATCAGATGGAGAACTGAAATAACTGTTTTCAAGAGTGTAAATATTTAATGCGGTAGTATACGTTCCGTCAATTCGATAAATTTCACCTCCTAATGTAAGTCGA
Organism: uncultured Ignavibacteriales bacterium; assembly: GCA_937138605.1. Lineage (GTDB taxonomy): Bacteria > Bacteroidota > Ignavibacteria > Ch128b > Ch128b > CAKZPH01. Next base: position 4,428 of record CAKZPH010000109.1, on the reverse strand, counting down.
CCTAATTTTTTTCTTCCTCGTAGAAACCAAGCTTTCCCAGTTATCTCAGTTTCTTCACCAGATTTACCAGTAAATCTTTTATCACGAATAATTGGATACTTAAAATATTCTTTACTTTGATTGAATTCTCCCTCTATTTCAAAACCGTTCCAGTTAAAATTGAAATTAAATCCAAATACTTGCATTCCTGTGACCAGGCCATAGGAGAAAGTAATAATCTGTTTATTTGAAGCATCTGTAACGTTTCCTTCGGCTCTTCGAATAGTCCTGAATGGAGTAGGAGTTGCATAAATTTCTGGGTCAGAGTGGGAGACAAAACGAGCATCGCCGGTGTATTCATCTAATCTATTTATCCAATCATGGGCAATGTCTATTCTATAATCATTGGCGAGAACAAGTTGAAATTGAACTGATGTAGCGCCCTCAGGAATCAAAAATGCATAAGTGATATTTTCTCCTTCTTTACTACCAATTTTAAATGGATAAATGGGTGGAAAAGTAGAATAACGGTCTCTATAATTTATATGCCTTGTGAAACTTGTAGTATCTGCACCAGCGAAAAAGTCTTTTGCATTAATCCAAAAATTTCTGAAAACCCAATATTGAATAGGATCATTTAAAGTTGTTGCACTTGGATTCGGTAAAGAACCATGAATATTTTTTATCGGGCGTTCCACTCCATTTATGATTATTGATGGAGGTTGATAAAGTATTGGTCCAGAAATATCACCCGGGCTATCATCACTAACTCTGATAAAAATTACTCTTGGAATAACATTAGATACAACTCCTTTTGAGCTTGATTCTTTGCTATCAAGAGTCGCTCTTCTTTGGTGTTGATTTAAGTAAGTAATTCCAATAGTTAAAACGTCACCGATATCTGTTTCAAAGTGACCGCCCAAAAGAAATTGTGTCCAATCTCTTACTCTACGAACACCATCAGCGTAAAATCCTTGATCAAATCTAAAACGTATGGGGTCACTAATTCTCGAAACCAAAACGGTTCCCCTGTTCTTAGCAGTAGCCCCATCCCATCTTACTCCATTAAAACGAGCTCGGTTAAATGTTAAACTCGTAAACTTTGTTCTAATTGCATCACCCACCATTAGCCTAGTGATAAATCCACCATAACTATCATTTCCTATTACGAGGTTACTAAAATAATTTTCATAATAACGAGATTTTAAAAAGTTACTTTGTCCACCTGGAATGTTTTGATCTACTGTTTGTTTTTGTTGTTCATTAAACTCAATAACAGTGTAACCCTCTATCAAAAAATTACCAAAGTTATCGAAAAATTTTTTCTTCTCTATTTTAGAACTGTAGTTTTCGTAATTTCTTCCAGAGAGGTTAATGTACTTTTCTTCTTGCTTGCCAAGATTAGAAATAAACTGTCCAAAAACATTAACAAAAGTAAATAAAACCAATAACAAAGAATTTGAAAATAGATTTTTCAATTTAACCTCCAGAACTTTACATCAATTAAAGTGATATCCAATTGAAATTTTATGACTTCCACCAATACCTACAATTTTAATCTTATTAACATATGCATAATCAATCTTAAGTCCACCTACAAAAACTCCGAATCCACCATTTAATGCATTATTTTGAAAATTAGACTTTGTTAAAATTTCATTGTAACCGCCTCTCAGATAAAAACCTGTTTCTATTCCGTAAACTTTATCTTTATAACCCAGGAACTCAGCTCCAAATCTTAAGATTGTAATGTCATTTTCTTTAACTGCATCAATTGCAAAAAGATAGTCATAAGTTGGTGAATAATATGATACTCCAACTGCAATTTTTAATGGTAACTTAGCTTCGTCTGAACCATTAACTGCTATGCTCGGTTGAGTTAAATCTTGCGCTACCGCACCTATTTTAAAAACACCATTGCCAAATACTCTTGTGAGTTTATAAAAAGCACCTATATCAAAAGTAAATCCCGTATAACTTTGAGAATCTTCACCTGGAGCTCCTTGAGCACTCCATCTCAATACTTTTAAGCTGCCACCTATAGCAAAATGGCTGATGTTTTTAGCGTAACTCAGAATTAGAGTATTTTCTTGCCATGCCCCAGCTTTAAGATGAGTAAGTCCAACGCCTAAATCACCAAGGTTCCATATTGGCGCTGTGGATGAGAAAGTGAGATAGTAGAGTTCATCATTAATACCAGAAAAAAGCTGATTATAAGTTGAAGATATCTGAAAATTTCTGATAAAAGCTAGACCGGAAGGATTATAAAAGACTGTATAAGACTCATCTCCAACGCCCACAAAAGCTCCACCAAGTCCAATTACACGACTATGAACTCCCAAGTTTTCGAATCCACCAGCGAATAAATTAGTTACGAAAAGGAATACGATTAAAATTCTTCTTTTCACTTTTTACCTCATCAATAGACAACTGTTATAATTTTTGTAGATTGCTCAATTCCAGTATCTGCCTCAACAATAACTTGCGCCAGATAAGGACCAGGTCTGACTAGTTTACCTAAATCATCTTTACCATCCCAATCAATAGAATTTTGAGCAACGAAAGCAGCCGCACCTGATTTTGAATTATATAACTCACGAACCAATCTTCCTTGTAAATCATATATTAAAACTCGTAATGTTCTAACTTCGTTACCAATGATTGTTTTTGGTTCTCCAATATTTGCAAGGAAAAATGAGATTTTTGTTACATCATTAATTCCATCTCCATTTGGAGTGAAAGGATTTGGATCAACACGATAATTTATTATCAATCTTGGTGGTACTCCTGTTGTTATTACACTCCATGCTTCCACGCCATTAACTTTTTTTGTCTCAACATATTGTGGATTGTCAGCTGATTGAGAACTATGAAGCATGGAAACGAATTTATTAAGACCCAGAAACGGTGTACATTTCAAAAATGCTTCGAAAATCGAACTAGATGTAATAGGAATTTGTGGTGCTATCAAAATTTTATTAGAAGTTACAATTGCATTATATGAAATAGGTGATCCATTAACTCTAACTCCAACTAATTCAGTTGGAGTAGGTGTTGTGATAGATATTGTATCGATGGGATAGTCGTCTGTACCTTTTTGGATGTTTATCGTGTAAGTAAAAGTATTTTCCTTGAGTATAGTTGAAAATTGGGGATTAATGCTGGCATCAGTTGATTTAGCGATTAGTTTAGTATCATAATGAAATTCTATTTCATCAATTTTGGGCGTCTGAAGTGTCAGTGTACCAAGTCTGATTTGATATTGCATATATCTTCTTGGTTCATTAACTGGTAATGAACCTCCTGAAAAAACCAGTGAATCTTCTGACCAATCACTCCACGTTGAATTTACCTCTGGTGTATTACCTGTTCTCATTCTAACTGAGATTTGAGTACCTTCGGGTTGTTCAGCCTTCCAGGTGATTTTAGCCCAGTTAACTGGACGTCTTGCATCAAGAACTTGCGAAGTGAAATATCCTTCTGGTAGAAAGCCTTTACCAAATACTTCAATTTCAGAAATAACTGTACTTTGCACTTGATCTAGCACATCAATTGTTATTTTCAAGTATCTAATTTCAACAACACGGTCAAAGTAATCATCTGTCACACCTAAAGTGTTTTCCGGAACTTGAACGAGTTTTTCCATACTTAAAGTGTCAAGACCGCCATATATGGTATATGCTCGAACACGAAGATGTGTCGGAAGGTTTGTCGGACCACCGGGATAAAATCCCAACTGCCAAATTCTTACACGATTAACCGCTCTTACGGCTTGCAGGTCAATTACAATATAACTACCTTCACCACCAGGGCCTGCATTAAGAGAAAGTATTTGAATATAAGATGGTGAAAAGAATCGGCCATCAATGACTCGCAAAGCATTTCTAGCAGCTGTATCAGGCGGTAAGTTTCTACTCTTGTAAACAATGTATGCGAATTTATTCCGCGCTAAATTTTCATTTTCTCCTGTTTGAAGTTTGATAAAACCCGGTTCCGATTTCCAATCAATGTATGATGTTAATGACAAATCAACCGATGAATCTGTCCAAGAGGTATCTCTTATAGATCCCCGTTGTGCAAAAAGGCTTGTTAAAAGCGCAAAAATAAAACCAAGGATAACGATTCTAATTTTCATTGTCTTATTTCTTTTTTAATTCTTTTTACAAGATACTAACTTTTATATTTCTATTAAATTAACTTTTAACAATCTTTAAAATACTCTCACCTAACCTGTAAATTGTACGGTGGAAATATTTGAAACAAGTTATAGCAAAATAACAGTGTAAAATTATTTTTTACTACAAAAATAAGAAATATGAGAAAAATTTTTTCTGGGTTGGAAATTATCAATTTGAATTGTTTATAAAAAATACATTAAACGAGACTTAATCCACAAAAAAACTAATCCAGATTTTGTATGCTTTGAATGAACTAGTTGAATAATTATTA
>CAKZPH010000108.1 GCA_937138605.1 uncultured Ignavibacteriales bacterium | reverse complement strand
GATTATCTAAAGATGCCAAACGGGCAAGTACTTCAATATTAACAGTATCGCTTTTTATTTCAATTGGCTTGACTAAACCTAAGAATTGTTTTTCCCATGCGGAAAGTTCAGGTGGAAAAAGTCCTGCATAAGCAAACATTGCTTGACCATCCATTAAGCCAAATCGACCAATTGCCGATTTTCCAGTTTTTGAATCGAAAAGATCGGGTAAACCAAGAAAACTCCCAAAACTTGCACACAATAATCCATTTATGCTTAACTCCAACAAAGTTTTCCCAGTTAATGTCTGTATCTCTCTACTTTCCGTCTCTGGGAGAATTAATGTATTGGTAACAAATTTTGGTGGATTTCCAACAGGAATACCTACAAAATTCTCTCCAAAAAAACTTTTAAGTGTTGAGAGCCCAAGAAAAACAGATGGGATATCTTTCTCATATCCAAATGTTTCTGGAATAACTATATCTCTACCAACTCCAGCATGAAAAATGACAAATGCATCATATTCTGTAAAATTGTGATTATGATACAATGAATCTACTTTAAGCCAGGTTTCCTCATAAAGAAATTTTAGTTTTGTCAGGTCATTTGATCTGGGTGGCGGTGAATATTCACTCATCACTTTCGATAGCGTAATAATTCTGTCAAGTACTTCATAGGAAATTTTTATTTTTCCATCTGAAACTTTTGCATAATAATTTTTCAAAAACTCTAAATGATTTTTAAAGTAGTTTCTATCATGAGGAAGTGGGTCAATGATATTCTTACCATAATTCTTTGAAAAATGAGAACCGAACTTTCCATTACCATACGTTGCTCCATCTTGATCAACTTGAAAATCAACCATAACCGCCAGTACTTTTATAGTATCATCAAAATTAATTGAATGATTTCGTTGGCTAGCCAGATCGTAATGTCTATTCAATTTATGGGGAAGATGGATTTGAATTTTATTCAAATCAATTTGTCCATATATATTATGGCTAATAAATACAATTAAAACTAAAAATGCTTTTCTCATAGTTGAAATGACGTTGACTTAATCGTTATGAAGAAAATATTCAAACAAACTTACCTACGAACTTTGGCTAATTTTAGTTTCCCATTGGAAATCCCTTGGACAATTTTTTCTTTGAACCCCAACCAATTGAGAGAGTAAACCTTAATGTCTCGTTTAATGGATGATTCTCTTGCCCCTTGAACATAGAAGTTGTGATGTAGGAAAAATCAAAACCATAAATATCATACCTTACACCTGCACCCAGAGAAACGAACTTTCTATTCCCATAAGCTGGATCTTCATAGAAAAATCCTGTTCTTGCAGCAAACATAAAGTCACCTGGAACACCATACCAGTATTCAAGTCCCATGGAAGTAACAATCTGTCTTAATTCTTCATTGAAAGGTTCGTCTGTCCAGGAAGAAATCAATGATTTTGGTAAACCGTCTGGTTTATTGTCACCTTTTCGTTTATGCACTAAGAGCTTACTAAAATCAATTGTATACGTAATTGAATTATAATCTATATCAAGTAGCCTTAATCCAATTCCCAATCGTAAATTTGTTGGAATAGGATCCGCTTGAGCTTGATCGATGTAATAAATTTTTGGACCGAGATTGCTTAAATTCATTCCAAAGCTAAATCTCCTGCTAAAATCTCCAATCAATGGTAAGTAAAATTTATCTGGTCTGAACATCATAGCAACATCAAAACTTACTGTAGTTGCAACTCCTTTACCTTGCTCTAACTCAGTTCCTCTATCAGCAAGTCGACTATGAATTAGCCTAAAATTACCTCCGACACCTAGAGACTTTGATAATTTTGTTGCATATCCAATTGTAAAAGCTGCATCAAATGACTTGAATGTTCCAATTGGGTCTGGACTTTGAGATGAAGTTCTAACGAACTCCCCAAAGTTCATATAAGTAATGCTGGCAAAAACACTACCATTAAGTGAAGGAATATACTGACGATAAGCTGCAAATTCATAAAATAAATCTAACTGAAATTGTGGAAGCCAGTTAGAATGCGTAAATGTGACTTCAGAACCATCCAGAAAAGTAAGACCAGCAGGATTCCAGAAAACACCATTAGCATTATCGGCTAAAGCTACACCTGACTCACCAATTCCACCTGATCTAGAATCTGGCGCCAGAAGCAAGAATGGAACTGCGGCCTCACCCTGAGCATGAAGTTTTAGAAAGCTTGCCATTATCAAGCTTAACGCTACTAATGCGATTAATTTTTTCATGATATTATTTCCTCCAATTATCTTACTATTGCTAATTTACCTATTGCTTCGCTCGATTTTATATTATCGACTGAAGTTAAAATAATCTTGTATAAATATACACCATTACCAAGATAGTCACCGTCTGGATCTTTTCCATCCCATGGAATCTTTACAAATTTCTCAACTACGTTTTGCCTTTCAATTTTATGTATTAGTCTTCCAGCAACAGAATAAATTTTTATTTCCACATTTACTGGCATATCATAACTATGCTGAAATGTAAATTCAGTTTCATTTTTCATGGGATTTGGATAGTTAAAAATATACTTTATTAAAATCTTATCTTCACCTACAACTTCAAATAACGTTTCAACTGAATTGCTGTTATTTAATACGTCCCAGGCTGTTAATTTAAGTTTATTTTTACCTAAAGGTAAATCAAGTAATCTATATCTTACCTCACCCTTTTTATTTCCTTGGTCAAGTTCACCTTGAAAATACTCATTTAATTTGATTGCCTTACTAATATTATCGTTAATCACAGCTTCGATATCATGGCCCATGCCAAGACCAGTTGTGTTTATTCCTGTTTCATCTTCAAGTTTAATAATCAACGTTGCATCTTTCTGAACAAGACTTGTATAAGGTGAGTATTCATTGTCAAAATAAATTGTAATATCAGGACCTTTATTATCGATTATATTAATTGAATCAGCAGAAACTAATTTAATATTTTCTGTAAAGCCCATACCGTCAACTGATTCATTAAAGAAATAAGCTATAATTTTACCATTATTCCCTTCATACGATAAATCCTTGGGCACTACAAATTCAGTTCTAAAAATCCCGTTCTTTACACTTGCTCTTCCACGGTATACAATTCCACCAGAGAGCTCAATTCCTCTAGCAGGTCCACTCCAGCCATACCATTCAGGAATTTCTTGGTATCGTTTAGAATCGTAAACTGTAACTATAACTTGACCATTAAAATTCGAAATGACATTACCAAGAGAATCCCTTACACTACCAACAATTGTTGTATTGTTTAACGACTTCAATTCCACTTGCGTTACTATTGACTTAGAATTTATTGAATCTATTACACCAGAAAGTTTTGGTATATTCAAGTAAAGAGATGGGTCGCCAAATAATTGATACTTTTGATCATTCTCGTAGTAGTGAATTTTTTTAGTGTTTAGATAAGCTAAACCAATCGTCGGTTGAGGGGAGTTTGTGTTTTTATAACTCAAAAGAAAATGAAAAAAGGAATTATTAATTGCAGCATTTTGATCAGACCAAACTAACCTTGATGCAGTAAAACCTGCAATTGCTCCACCATTTGGACTTAAAGTAAGAAGTTCCATAGAACTTTGAGAAGATGGCTTATCATAATCACCAAAATCACAAGTTGCGGCAGATATCAAGCACAATCGATTGTAATTCTTTAATTGTGGAATAGTTACAGTCTTCTCAAATACAAATTCATGAGTCCAAACTTCTGGATTACCATGACCAATGAAGTTCAGTATTAATGTTCCATTATTTATTGTCTTTATAATCTCACTATTAACATCTGGCTTTTTACGACCACCCGCTGTCTCAACCGTGGGATATTGAATTAGATAAATCTTTTTCTGTTCAAACGCAGCAGGTATTCTGTTTTTTGCGAGAAACTCCGATTGTCGAGTGTGTATATCTCCATCATCTCCAGTAGTCGTTTTGCCATCGTCTGCAACTAACGTTATGATATTTCTCCAAGGACCAAAATCTCGATTTGTTTCGTAATCGATAATTTTGTTCACAACATTTTTGGCTTCGCTGAGGGATTGAATGTTCAATCGGCCAATTGATACATCCATTATTAAATCATTTCCAATTACGCGCCCATAGTAATCGTCAGTTGGATACGAATATATTAAAAACAAACTTTCTTCAGTTTCATATGGTGGAATAAAATTTTTACCATAACCTTCTACATTTCTGTAATCATAATGCCCGTCTCCGAAAAGAAGCACATATTTTGGCTTAATTGACCATTTCAACATAGCATAACGAATGAAATCACGAATAGCTGTTACATCAAGTAAACCACCACTAAATTCGTTGTATATTTCCTCAACATTAACCACTATTGTTTTAGCTATCTTCCGTGTTTCTTTGTGAGTTTTGAGACGATTTGCCTCCGATAAAAACTCAGCTGGTGAAATAATAATTAAATCTGCACCTTCAGTTAAACTCTCATCTCGTAATCTTTGATTTGGAACTTTAACAATCTCAGAGGGAACTAAGTATCCATTTTTTCCAACGGCAAAATATTTCGAGGGGACTTTTGCTTGCTCACTAGCTCTAAACTTAATCTGCATTCCACTAATTTCCGCATTGTGAATCATCTTAACATTAGAAAAATCAGTAACATCAAATACATTTATTTCGCTACTCGAAAAATTTCTGATGATATATTCAAAAACTCCTGTTTTTTGTGGACTAAAAAACCAAATTCTATCGTTATCTGCATAAAGTTCACGTGGATATATTATTTCAAAATAATCAAGGTATCCTTGAGATGTAGCATCTGTAAGATTATAAGTGATTTTCAGAATGCTCCGATTATCAGCTAAATTAGATGAATGAGTAAATATTCCAAATCCTTGCCTTGCATACATTCCAGAACCACTGGAAATATCGGCTGCTAAAACACCAATTGTACCAATTAAATTCGAACTTTCTTCAACTGAAAATGTAGTAAATCGATTTGATCTTGCCGCTACACTAATCCTGTAAGTGATTTGTTGATTTGGAATCAATCCAGGCAAACGATTTGTATAAACTCTTGATTTTATTCTATCATTAAATTCATCACCAAACCATTTTCTACCAGTTGAGGCTAAGTTCTTCTTAAATTCCTTATTAAAAACAAAACCAATCGTAGTTGTTACAACTTCAGTGGGCGATGTTGTCAAATTAATTTTTGGTGACATTCTCTTTCCGACACTTCCACCATAAGTTAACCAAACATAATTTACATCTGAATAATAATGAAAATAATGTCTATATGAATTTGATAAAGAGTCATACTCCCATCCCTTTGTAGCAGGTGCATAAAATAATATATAATCATTCTGGTCAAACCGACCATCTTCCTCACCAACAACTATAATAGAATTTTCAATTAGTCCTTCCGGTTTTGAATCTTCAGGTTTTTTACTTAAAATTCTGCCTCCATTCCCAAATATTCTAATTGTTCTGGGATCAATTCCTGATAAATCCACACCTTTTGACCTTAAATAATTAAAATCTAATTTATAAATACCCTCTTCAGTAATCTTCATTTTAAACCAATTACCTGATGCTAATAATCCCTTGGAAGGTTTATTAAGTAAATTGGAATTGTAATTGTAGTACCAATATTTAGCAATATCTTCATTTAATAATCCCTGCACTAGAAAATCTTCAACTGGTTTTGTAATCACTCTTTCATCAAATTGCCCATAGGTAATATTTACTATAATTTTTTTATAAACTCTAACTACATCATTTCCAATTTGCTCATATGGGTAAATTTTAAGATAACCAAGAGCTAATTCACGAAACAATCCAATTTCACCCCATTCAATCAAATCGTGTTTTTCAATTTCCGTGTCTGCCAATATATCCTCATATTCATAAACAATAAAATCACTTTCTTTTCTAAGATTCGGTACTGGTTTTAAGGTCACTCCATTTATATCTTCGAATTCCAACGAGACGATCTTAAATGAATTTCCAATTAGTGAAGGCAATCCAACTGGAATTATTTTGAATCTGTAATCTGGTTTACCAATTTTTCTGAAATCTGGATCGGAAGCACCATCAAATAATGGAAGGATTCGATTTTTAGCATCTTTGAAATGAGCCTCTGAAAGATAAATTGGTGAGAATTCAAATGTAATTCCACTTTGAGTAGATATTAACACTCGAATATCATTTGTTGAATGCAATTTTATCGGAATTAGAAAAATTAATAGAATTTTTATTATTCTAGTACTCATAACAAAAAACCGACTGTTTACGTATAAATAAACACTCGGTAAACCTATATAGATTCCTTTACTTATTTTACTTATCACCAATTAATTTTTAAGAGGTAAAGAAATCTATATAGTCATCTCCTTAATCTTTGATACAAATATAAACGTTGGAGTTAAACAATGTCAAGCAAAACAAAAAAATTAAACTTAAATTAACAACAAAATTTATTAACACCACTTAAGGTCTTTGCTTTATAACAAAATTATTTTCGGATAAACCAAAAAAATTATTAATTCCGATTCTTGGATATTTCAATTCATTCTCATGTTTTGTTTCTAACGTTATAGTCCAAGTAAATCTTTTCTTTTACTCATTGCATCAATGCAATTCTTAATGTGTTCTTCAAGTGAGATTCCCAATTCATTGGCACTTTGAATAATATCATCTCTGTTAACTTGACGTGCGAAAGCTTTATCTTTCATTTTCTTGAGTACTGATTTAACTTCCACTTCATCTATAGTTTTATTCGGACGTACAAAAGCAACAGCTGTAATAAGTCCCGCAAGTTCATCACAAGCAAAGAGAGTTTTTGCCATTAAAGTATCACGTGGAACTCCTGTATAAGGTGCATGACCTAAAATTGCACGAATAATTTTTTCATCCACGCCTTTAGAACGTAATATTTCGCTTCCCTTCAATGGATGATCTGGTGCTTTTGGATATATTTCATAATCAAAATCATGAAGTAATCCAGTTATACTATATTCTTCAACATTCTCTCCAAACTTTTCAGCATAATGAATCATACATGATTCAACCGCAAAAGAATGTTTTCTTAGTGATTCACTTTTTGTGTATTCAAACAATATTTCAAGAGCTTCTTCTCTGGTCATTTTTACTCTTTTTCTTGATTTTAAATGCTGAAGGACAAATGTGATCTAAAAAACAAATTTCACATCGTGGATTCTTTGCTTGACAAATTACTCTTCCATGGGTTGATATTCTATGAGAAGTTATCACCCACTCTTCCACTGGAATAATTTTTTTTAACTGTTCTTCTATTTTATCCGGATTTTTTTCCTTTACAAAATGGAAAAGATTCGAAAGCCTTTTAACATGTGTATCTACTGCTATTGCCGGAATTCCAAAAGCATTACCCAAAACTACTGAAGCTGTTTTTCTGCCAACTCCAGGAATTTTGGTTAATTCATCTATATCCTTAGGAATTTCACCATTGTATTTCTCTATTAAGATTTTACAACATTCTCTAATACTTCTCGCCTTTTGTTTATAAAATCCTGTCGAAAAAATATCCCGTTCTAATTCCTCAACTGGTACTTTTAAGTAATCCTCAGGAGTTACATATTTTTTAAAGAGTCTTTCTGTAACAATGTTCACCCTATCATCCGTACACTGAGCACTTAATATAGTTGCAATCAATAATTCAAATGGAGTTTTAAACTTTAACTTAATTTTAGCATTTGGATAATGCTCCTTAAGTAGCCGTAAAATCTCAATAGTGCTTTCTTCGTCAAAATACTTTGACATAATTAATTCAATTTTACAAAAAAGGACAACAGAAAGAACTCACAAATATAAATAGAAAATGGTTATGTTTATAAAATTAAATAGATACAAATATGAAAAATACGTTTTGATAAAATTCTAATCATTACTCATTTTTCATTAATAGGCGAATAGTAGATTTTTACTTTTTCCAGACGTTAAAGACATTTAAGAAAGAATCAATTTAGAAAAACTATTTTGGCATGATTAATAGTAGTTAGTAGCGCCTACGGGATTCGAACCCGTGATCTCCGCCTTGAGAGGGCGGCGTCCTTGACCACTAGACGAAGGCGCCAATTAATAATAAATTTTTGCAATTTATTAATATACTCCCACAAATTCTAATCATTATCAGTTTGAATAATTTATTTCGATCGATAGATTTATTAAAAATAATTTTGTTTTATGTAAAATTAAAAGTGATGTATTACAATGCCAGAATTTAACCTTAAAAATCTTGATAACCCAACGATCCAAAAAAATTTATCTCAAAAAATGATTTATAGAATTGATCATAAAAATTCACCTGTTAGGACAAAATTAATTATGGAGGGATAATGAAATTCACAAGACTAATCTCCGTTACAATATTTTTTTTTAATTGTACCTTTCTCCTGAGTCAAACCAAGGTTTCTGAATTTAAGTATGATGATTTTAAAACACCTGAATACTGTGGTTCGGCATGTCACACTGATATTTATCAACAATGGAAACAATCTTTAATGGCTAAAGCTTATACACATGAATGGGATGAGATTGAATATTTCAAACTTGCTCTGCCCCATTCTGAAACTGATGAAAGAGTTGCAGAAGTAAAAGCGGGATGTAATGGATGCCATTCACCATTAGCGTATGTAACAGGAGATATTCCACCTAAAAAACCTTCATTTAATACTCGTGCAAATGAATCTGTTTCATGTGAAGTTTGTCATTCAATTGTTAGTTTCACTGGGGAAGTTCCTTATAATCATAATTACATAATGAGACCAGGAAAAACTAAGTATTCAACCCGAAAAAGTGAGATACAATCGCCAGTTCATGAAATTGTTAAATCTGATTTATTACGTTCCGGAGATTTCTGCGGAGTATGTCATAATGAAAAAAGTCCATTTGGAGTATGGGTAAAATCAACTCACCTAGAATGGAAGGAAGGTCCATACTTTAGAGAAGGAGTACAATGTCAGGATTGTCACATGCCAAAAACAGAAATGCGTTCAGCAAGTATGGGACCAGTTTATAAGGACATGCGAACGCATATCTTTCACGGTGCCCATGATAAAAGTAAATTAAGAGGCGTAATCGAACTAAAAATTTATCCAGATATTGACAAAGTAGAACCTGGAGAAGTTGTAAAATTTACTGTCTTACTTTACAATCAAAAAACGGGTCATAAGTTTCCTACTGGTTCAGTAGAAGATAGAATTGTGTGGCTACATGTAGAAGCTATTGATTCGAAAAATAATAAATATCATTTACCTGTAGATAAAAAAGGTTTTGAAGGAGAGGAATACACTATAAGTTCAAACGCATTAGCATATCAAGATTTAGGTGTAGCTCTCAATATTCCAGATTTTAAGGGACTTGAACGCGACGCAATTTCTCCGGGCAACAGAATTTTTAGAATGCCTTATTTCGACCCTGAAGGCCAAATGACGATACAGCAATGGTACACTGCATCTTTAGGTGTGGATTATCGAATTGGACCAAGGGAGACAAAAGTAGAGACTTTCACATTTCGTATCCCCGATAATTGTCCGCCCGGTCCGTTAAAAGTAACTGCTACAATTAATTACAAATTGCTTGTCGAATCTGTTGGAAAATTCTTAGGAGTACCACCATCCGAATACGAAACGATTGTAATCAACGAGCAATCAACTGAAATAGAAATCTTACCTTAAAAAAGAGGTTAAATATGAAATCCAAATATAAAGTTCTAACTTCAGTAATTTTCATTTTAGTATTCTTCCCAATTGAAATTTTGGGAATACCAGCATTTGGAAGAAAATACAACATGAGCTGTCAGACCTGTCATTCACCTTTTCCAAGATTAAAAGATTATGGTGATGAATTTGCAAAGAATGGTTTTGTTTTATATGATAAAGATGCGCTAAGATATTTTATGGAAACGGGTGATGAAGAATTAAACCTTATTCGTGACATCCCTTTAGCATTTAGATTTGATGGATTTGCCTCATTCAAGAATAAAGATAAAGAATCAAAATTTGAATTCGGTATTCCAAGAGTAATGAAAATTCTATCTGGCGGCTCACTAACAAAAGATATTGCTTATTATTTTTACTTTTATCTAAACGAAAAAGGAAAAATTGCCGGTCTTGAAGATGCTTATTTTATGTTCAATAATGTGTTTAAATCAGAACTTGATTTATACCTTGGTCAATTTCAAGTATGCGACCCACTCTTTAAAAGAGAAACTAGATTGACTTTAGAAGATTACCAGATTTATACTTTAAAGCCTGGCAAATCAAGAATCAATCTTGGTTATGATCGTGGTATTATGCTCAACCTGCCACTACCTCTAAAAACAGACTTAACCTTCATGATCCTTAATGGTTCTGGAATTGGTCAATCAGAAAATGACAATTTTGATTTAGATAATATCAACAACTTTTTTGGAAGAATTTCACAAGACGTATTCGATTTTCTGAGACTTGGAATGGCAGCATATCATGGAAAAGAGAAGTTTATAGATTCTATTAGTATTTCAAACAAGCTTTTAATGTATGGGGGTGATTTAACTTTTTCAGTTAATGACAAATTAGAACTCAATTATCAATTCTTAAGAAGAACCGATAGCAATCCCTCTGCTTCTGAAGAGAATATTAAACTAAATGGTTCTTTTCTGGAATTGATTTATACTCCAAAAGGTGACGAAAGTAAAACATATTTCGCCGGCCTTTTCAATTACATCAACTCAAACAATAGCAAATACAATTATCAGTCAATTGCACTGAATATTGGTTATCTTTTAAGGAGAAATATCCGTTTGATTGGAGAAATACAATATAACGTTAAAGCAAAAGCTACCGAGTTTTCAATTGGATTTTCTAGTGCATACTAAAAAGTGATGACGTTTTAAGTAAAAAAAGCTGTCCTGTGGGACAGCTTTTTAGGAAGAAGATACTTACGCTCAAGGGTTTATTTTTTCCTCAACCTGCTTATCTTCAGAAGGAGTCTCCTCTGAGTTTGTCATCGTAAAAGTCAATTCATCTTGACCACTTAGATGATCAATAAGCAGAACGGAGGTTCCTTTAACAATTTCCTTAAGCATTACCTCTGCTACAGGATCTTCTAGATATTTTCTGAGGGCACGATTTAACGGCCTGGCGCCGAAAACAGGATCATATCCTTTATTTACAAGGAAATTACGGGCAGCTTTTGTCAAAATTAATTGGAAGCTTTGCGACTTCAAGCGTTCAGTTAAATCATGTAATTTAATATCAATAATTTTATCAATATGCTCTCTTGTAAGTTTACGAAAGATGATATAATCATCAATCCTATTCAAAAACTCTGGATTAAAAAGCCTTTTCATTGATTCTTCGATGGTCTCTTTCATTTTTTCATAATCATCTTCAGGCTCATCCTTATGACCGAATCCTATCGAACCGACTTTCTTAATATCCTTAGTTCCAATGTTAGAAGTCATTATTATAATTGTATTCTTGAAGTCAACTCTTCTACCTAAACCATCTGTTAAAATTCCATCATCTAAAACCTGAAGTAAAATGTTAAAAACATCAGGATGAGCTTTTTCAATTTCATCTAAAAGAATAACTGAATAAGGTTTCCTTCTTACTTTCTCTGTTAATTGTCCACCCTCTTCATAACCAACATATCCTGGAGGGGCACCAATCAATCTACTGACAGAAAATTTTTCCATATATTCGGACATATCAATTCTAACTAAAGCATCCTCAGATTCAAATAAGTATTTCGCAAGAACCTTTGCAAGTTCTGTTTTGCCAACTCCTGTAGGACCCAAGAAAATAAAGCTTCCTATTGGTCTCTTTGGATCTTTTAAACCAGCTCTAGCCCGACGAATTGCTTTCGAAATTTTTTCAATTGCCTCATCTTGTCCAATTACGTATTGCCTTATGTAATCCTCCATATGTAATAATTTTTCGGACTCAGATTGGGCTACACGAGTAACTGGAATTCCAGTAATCATAGAAACAATTTCCGCCACGTCCTCTTCAGTTACTTCGTGAACTATTGTAGCAGCTTCCTTTTCCCATTGTTCTTTTAATCTTTCTAATTCACTTTGTAATCTCTGTTCAATATCTCTTAATTTTGCAGCTTCCTCGTAATTTTGATTTTTAACAACCTGAATCTTTTTCTGTTTTATTTCAGCAATTTCTTCTTCTAGTTCAACCATTTCTTTGGGTACAACAATATTATGTAATCTAACCTTTGCACCAGCTTCGTCTAAAACATCAATCGCCTTATCGGGTAAGTGTCTATCTGAAATGTATCTATCACTTAAAATTACACAAGCTTTAATAGCTTCATCTGAGTATCGAACATTATGATGTGCTTCATATCTGTATTTTATGTTCTTTAGAATTTCAATTGTTTCTTCAACCGTTGTTGGTTCAACCAAAACTTTTTGGAATCTTCTATCTAAAGCACCATCTTTTTCAATATACTGACGATATTCATCAAGTGTGGTAGCACCTATGCATTGCAACTCGCCTCGGGCTAATGCAGGCTTAAACATATTTGAAGCATCTAATGAACCTGAAGCACTTCCAGCTCCAACGATTGTATGTAATTCATCGATAAATAGAATTACATCTTTCGCCTTTTCAAGCTCATTCATTAAGGCTTTCATTCTTTCTTCAAATTGACCACGGTACTTCGTACCAGCAACTAGTGCAGCAAGGTCAAGTGTTACAACTCTCTTATCAAATAAAACACGAGGAACTTTTTTCTGAACTATCCTGAGCGCTAATCCTTCAACAATAGCAGTTTTACCAACTCCTTGTTCACCAATTAACACTGGATTATTTTTCTTTCTTCTACTTAATATTTGTATAACTCGCTCAATTTCTCTTTCTCTACCAATAACTGGATCGAGCTTATCTTCCACAGCGAGCTTCGTAAGATCACGACCAAAATTATCTAATATTGGTGTCCTTGTTCTCTCCATTTTCTTCTCAAATCGAGTACTTGAGTATGAACCTCCTTCTAAAGGATGACTCGATTTACCTTTCATTATATTATCAAGTTCAGAACGAACAGAATCATAATTCACATTGAATTGATTAAGGATTTGGCAAGCTATGTTATCCTCATCACGAAGCAAAGATAAGAGCAAATGTTCTGTACCAATAACTTCGGATTTATAAATTTTTGCTTCTATCTGAGAAATGCGTAAAACTTTTTCAGCGGCTTTTGTTAGTGGTATATTTCCAATTGTAATTGTGCCACCAGACGGTTTTACGGTATCCTCTATTGCTTTTTTCAATTTCAGTAAATCAACGCCTAAATTTTTTAGAATTTTTATTGCAATTCCCTCTCCTTCGCGAATAATGCCCAGGAGTAAATGCTCAGTCCCTATGTAATCATGACCCAATCGAAGAGCTTCTTCCCTGCTCATTCGAATAACATCTTGAACTCTATTTGAGAAATTTCCGTCCATTTTTTTCCTTTCTAATGTATATCTAACTTCATTTGAAATATAGTTAAATCATATTGACTTTGCAAGAACGATAATCTTTCAACAAAATTTTAACTCTGTGCTTACAATTTTTGTTCTAAACTACATTGATAAAACAAATTATAAACTGAAATTGTTCATTTTTATTCAATAATTATC
This sequence comes from uncultured Ignavibacteriales bacterium, assembly GCA_937138605.1. GTDB lineage: Bacteria > Bacteroidota > Ignavibacteria > Ch128b > Ch128b > CAKZPH01. The sequence continues at coordinate 19,224 of CAKZPH010000108.1, read as the reverse complement.
GAATTAAAGTTATCGAGCTTAAGAGAGAGTATACAATGGAATATTTTTGTGTACATTATTTTATTCATAAAAGAGAAAATCTTTTTGGTTTTATTGAGATTTTATGTGTTTTTGAAAGAAACAAATAAAGATTTGGAGGCATTTTATTTGCAATTGTAGATAATAAAAAATGAGACATAAAATGAAATCATTAACATCTCTATCAGTTCTTTTTTTAATCTCTATAATCTTAAGCAGTTGTATAAATGATAAACATTTAACGGAATTTAATGATACAACTCCCCCAAAACCTCCAACAGGAATTTATACTATTACAGGTGATAATTGGATTAAAATATATTGGGAGCATAATAAAGAAAAAGACCTTGCCGGTTATAACATATATCGAGGATATTCTTACTATGGTAAATACACGTACATTGGTTCGGCAAATCGTAATTATTTTCTTGACCTGACGGTTAAAAATGGTACAACTTATTATTATGCAATCACTGCTTATGACTTTGATGGTAATGAAAGTGATTTAAGTTATGATGTGGTCTACGATACACCAAGACCTGAAGGGTATAATCAAGCAATCTTTGATTTTAGAAGGTTTCCTAATATTTCTGGTTACGATTTCTCATCTAACAAAGTTGTACCATATAACTCCAACGATTGTGATATATTCTTCGATAATGATAATGGAATTTTCTATATGGTGGTGTGGGACGACACCGATATTCAAGATATGGGACCGACAAAGGATCTTTATGACGTAGACAAAGCACCCACTACAGGTTGGAGTGCATCAAAGGATGTAAGATTAAATGTGGGACATACTTATGTGGTATGGACCTGGGATAATCATTTTGCAAAATTTCGAGTAAAGTCAATCACTCCAGAACGCGTAGTTTTTGATTGGGCATATCAATTACAACCGGGAAATACCGAATTAAAAACCTCCCGATATAATACATTAATTCGAAAACCATTAGATGAGAAGAAAATGTATATTAGATTGACCTCAAGAAATGGTGGAGAAAATAGGTAGATTGTTTTTATTAATAACCAAAAATTCATAATTTGATGTCGTATGAAAAAAATAATCTCATATCTGTTTGTATTAATATTGATTTTTAATTGTAGTGAATTTTACTCACAGCAAAAGGGTCAAAATCTATTAAAACAAAACCTGCAAGAGAAACAAAAAGCAATAAAACAAGTTCCTTCTGCAGCAGAAAAAATAGAAATTATTTCTAAATTATTTGCAGAAAGGGAAATTGACCAGCTTTCAGGTTACTTTGCAAAACAAGTATATGTTAGTTTAAAGACAGGTGAGCGAGGTTTTTATTCTAATAATCAGACATACTATGTAATTCAAAACTTTATGAAAATTTATGAACCATTAAATTTTCAAGTCACATCTAAATTAACAGACGCAACTTCCACCCATTTTACAGGTAAATTGATTTGCCACCGTAAGGGAATTATTGAAAGTTTTCAAGTTTATTTTGAACTAAGTTGGAACGGTACAAGTTGGGAAATTAGTCAAATAACAATTAATTGATGAAACGTAAACTTTCTTCATTCATCTTCAAATCCCGTAATATTTACTTTATACTGGTTAGTGTGTCTATATTAATTTTATTATTTAGTGCACTATATTTCCCTTATTATACAAAGTCACTTAGTGATAATTGGGAATCATATCACTTAAAAGAAGCCAATAAAATTACAGAAAATATTCAGGAAAGATTTTTAGATGAACAAAAGTCAATCTCAAAAAAATGTGAAAGAGTACGGAAAAAATTACATAAATCCTTTGAAAACATTGAACTAAGTCAAAAAACTTCCTTACTATTTGAAATATTAAAAAGTGATAAAAAAAGAAACCTTAATTTTCAAATTTTATCGGACTCACTTAAACCATTAGCCTGGACTGATACAAAAGTCTTTACTGAAATACACATCCCACCACCTGATGTAAATCAATCATTTGAAATCTCCCGGGATAACTTTCGAAAATTTTTGATATTTACCTGTCGAATTGATTTGGGTAATACAACGTATTATTTAAGCGCAATTAAAACACTTGAAACTAATTATTTTTTACAAAATGAATTTATTAAAAATGAATCGTTTATAAGTGACATTCAAGAAAGTTCTAGATTTAAATTTCGAATTGTTTGGGATACTTCTTCATCACAAAAAACTATCAGACAAACTAAACTAGGAAAAGAAACAAGTCGTTACATAAGATTTCATGATGGAAAAATAGCCTTTTATTTAACTATACATGTGCCGGATAGAGATTTTTATATTGAACAATTAAACAAAGAACTCAGCAAATTTCAGAAGTTAATTCTGCTATTTGCATTTGTTGTTTTGATAATTTCATTGGTTAGAGACTTGAGAACGATTGATTCATTCATAATTAAAGTTTTTATACTTTCGATTTCAATCTGGCTTATACGTTTAGTTTTAATGATTATCGATTTTACTTCTTTTTTTGAAGGTAGTGAAATTGTAAATCCTTCTTTCTATGCTTCACGATTTGGTTATGGTTTGGTAAAGTCGCCGTTAGATTTATTTTTGACTTCCACCGCACTAGTATTAAATTTTCTAATAATTTTATTTCACCTTAAAATTTGGTTTCTTGAGAAGAAAGATTATTTAAGAAACTTTAGTAAGGTTAAGAAAATATTTTTATCAGTAATTGCAGGACTTTTAATTATTTTAGTTCCATTTTCTTTTAGAGCAACAGGTGCAATTTTCAGAAGTTTCGTTTTCGATTCTAGTATTAAGTATTTTGAACAGAAAAATTTACTGCCCGACTTAACAACTTCATTAATGTATTACAATGTCTTTGTTAATGGTATATTAATAGTTGCATTTTTACAACTTGTTGTTTGGATTTCTTTTATTTCGGCCAATTTTTGGACCAAAATTGATTTTAAAAAGTTCTTTCTGATTTTTTTCACTGCATTATCATCATTCTTAATCATTTTTAACTTATTGGATAAGAATCCACAATTTAATTCTATTGTAGCCATTCTTTTTACTTTTGTTACTTTACTAGCTTCATTTTTAATACTCGAGGAAAAGTACATCCTAAGTTTCCGAAGCATTATTTTAATTCTAATTATATCTTCAATTTTTTCATCAATTCTTCTCTTCAATAAAACAGACCTTCAAGAAAGGGAATTGCAAAAAACAATAGTAAATGAATTGATTAAACCGCGTGATGAATTAATTCGTTTTGCGCTAAATCAAATACTACAAAACTTATCCACCGACGATGAATTAATTGAAAAAATTGTTCTTAGTTCCTGGAACAATTCCTTCGATTTTAATTTTATTACATATAAATATTGGGTCAATAGCATCTTAAGCGATGAGGGACTAAATTCTTACTTATTACTTTTTAATAATACAGGAAATTTGATTGGGGCTTTTGGATTTGGAATGAAAGAACCAGATTATATTAAAGAATATTTTGATTACAAAATGGTTACAAATCCTGCTTTTTTTGTCATAAAACATAGAGATTTAAAATCAATACTAGGAATCACTCCCCTTCGATATCAAGAAAAAATTTTTGGTTTTGCAGGAGTCTTAATTGAAGTTGACAAACCGGAAAACATTTCAGAAAATAAAACATCCCTTTTTCAAAACATCAAATATGAAAAAAACGCCCTGAAACTTATTCCTGAACTTGCTATTTATAAGTTACAAAATCAAGAGTGGGCATTAGTAAGTGGTGAAAATCTGCCTGTTTTCAGAGAGTTATCTTATGAGATTAATGAAAAAATTAGAAATGGAATGAATGAATTCTGGATTAAAGAAAAAATAGATGAACGCAATTACCAATCATATATTTATGTTTTCAACTCATCTGATCAAGTGAAAGCAATTTCCATAAGCATACCTATAAAACGTTGGACATATTATGTGTTTAACGTATTTAAGTTAATTCTTGTTCATATATTAATCTCTGTATTTGTTATTATCCTTACCGCAATACTTTTGTTGGCTCGTGGTTATAAATTTAAATTAAAGTTCAAAACAAAACTCTTCGCTGGTTTATTCATTATTACATTTCTACCTATAATTTTTTTAGCTTATTTTACCAGAGATTCAGAACTAAAAAGATGGACAGAAAGCTTATCTAACGAAATTAAAAAAGATTTAGATTTCCTTTCTATTACACTAAGTAGCAATTCATTAGAAATTTCCCAATCAACAAAAAAAATAGAAGAACTTACACAGAATTTAAAAATCGATTTCAATCTCTACATTGATTACAGACTATTATACTCAACCCAAGATAAACTTTACAAAATAGAATTTTTCCCTCAACATCTTCCTTCAAAAGTTTATAACGACTTGAACCTAAAAAACAAAAATTACTCCTTTGATTTTGAGTACATTTCAAATTATCCATATCTTGTTGGATACAAGAGAATTAATACCCAAAATAGTTCGTACATCATTTCAATACCGACTATTTATAAGCAAGAAAAGATCCAACGTGACTTAGCTCAAATTGATACTTTTATTTTAGGTTCTTATTCATTAACGATAATATTGATCTTTATATTCGGTAATATATTCTTTGAAAGAGTTACAAAACCAATTTCTCAATTAACTGAAGCTACCAAAAAAATTTCTGAAGGAGATTTATCGATTAAACTTGATAGGAAAGAGGAAGATGAGGTTGGCGATTTAATTGATGCTTTTAATAAAATGATAAGAGATCTTGAAGAAAGTCGCAAAAAACTCGCGCGTGCTGAACGTGAATATGCTTGGAAAGAGATGGCAAAACAAGTTGCGCACGAAATTAAAAATCCGTTAACTCCGATGAAATTATCACTTCAACATTTACAGGTTCTGTATAAAGAAAATAAAAAAGAGTTCGCTAGAATTTTCGGAAAAGTTTCCACAACATTGGTTGAACAAATTGAAACTTTAGTTAAAATAACCAATGAATTTTCTCATTTTGCAAAGATGCCTGAACGAAACATTACTAAATGTGACCTTGAAATGATTTTAGGAGAAATAGTAAATCTTTATTCAACTCAAACAAAAATTTCTTTAGAGTCGGTCAAAAACGAAAATTATTTTGTTTATGCGGACAAAGAAGAATTAACAAGAGTTTTCATAAATCTTATTAAAAATTCCATTCAAGCCAATACTAAAGAAGTGAAATTAAAGCTCTATAGCGATGCAAATTACTGTTTTATAAACGTTGAAGATGATGGATGTGGAATTCCTGATGAATATAAAGATAGATTATTTGAACCAACCTTTTCTACGAAGACAGAAGGAACTGGAATTGGTCTTGCCATAGTCAAAAAAATTATTGAAGATTTAAACGGTACGATAGAAATAAAAAGTGAAGTGAACAAAGGTACAATTGCAATGATTGCCTTACCTAAAGCTGAGGATAATAACAGTGATCGTATTAACAGAAAACCAGAAAAAGGCTATTGATATAAATAAAAATACAGTAGTTATTGCTAATGCTGGTTCAGGAAAAACTTTCATACTCACTCAACGTTTTCTCGAGACAATATCAAAAAAGTCAGTTAAATATAATGAAATAATTGCAATCACATTCACAGAGAAAGCTGCTGGTGAACTTCAATCAAAAATCTCATTAGCCATTGAGGAAAAACTAAAATCAGTTGACAAAGAAATTGCAAACTCACTTAAAACTTTTCGCCAGCACATCGTCTCTGCAAAAATTTCTACAATTCACTCTTTCTGTCTCAATTTAATAAAACAATTTCCGATCGAATCAGGTATCGACCCAACCATCACGGTCATTGAAGATAGAGAAAACTTACAATTTATTGATAAGGCAATAGAGGAAACTCTTTTAGAATCTATCGAAAATGAACAAGTCAGATCTCTACTTAAATTATTCGGAAAAGACAGAGTCTCCGAGAAATTAAGTAGACTTATTCAAAAGAGATACTTAACTGATAAATTAATTCATGATTTATATTTCCTTTCTGAATCAGATACCGAAAAAAAATTTGAATTGTATTACAATAAAATCTGGAAAACTGCGGAAGATTATTTCTTTAATTACAACTTTGATTTTTTAACAGACGCACTGGAAAAAATAAAAATGGTGATAGATGAAATCGAATCGTTTGGAACAAGAGAAAATGAATATGAGATTTTGACCAACTTTTATGACCAAATCTCGCAATACATTCAAAAAAAGGATTTAAGAAAGATATTCGAAAAATTATACGAACTCTCGACTGAATTTCCTGTCATTTCAAAAAAATATCAACGTAGAAAAAATATAGATTATTCATTTTTTAAGGAATTAAAAGAATTTCTTACGTCCAACAAAAAATTGTTTGAATCGAATTACCAGAGATTAGTTCTCGAAAAGATGCGCCTTGAGCAGATTCTAACTTTCATCGATTTATATTTAAAGGCAAAAACAAGATATAATGAAATTAAAACTCTTCATGGGGTTGTAGATTTTGACGATATTCTAATAATCACCGATAAAATTCTTGACTTCACAGATGTAAGAGAGGAATTATCAAATCGATTCAAGTTTATACTGGTTGATGAATTTCAAGATACTGACTCAATTCAATATAGCATATTAAAAAAAATTACAAATGGTTTTGATGATACCCACAATATTTTTGTTGTAGGCGATGAAAAACAAAGCATTTATGCTTTCAGGAACGCAGAATTAAAAGTATTTCAACAATTAAAAGACGAAGTTAGAGAACTGAACAAAAAACGATTTGTCGACTCAAAAGATTTTGGAATAATAAATTTAAGCGAAAGCTACAGAACCACTCCAACTATTGCTGGTTTAGTTAATAAAATCTTCAGTAAACTCATTGAAAAAAAGGAATGTAATGCAAATAAAAACTATCACGAATCAGTGGAATACACTCCTCTTTCTATTGGAAAAAATCCTGACGAATATCTTGATGAGCCAATCGAAATTATTGTTGGTACAAACAACCATAATGATAAAACAAATTTATCTGAGCTAATTGCAAAGAGAATATTAAACTTAGTTATATCAAAAAAACTAATTTTTGACCGAAAGAAAAATATTTATCGATCAATTCAATTTAGTGATATCGCTCTACTTTTTAGAAAAAGAGAAGAAATAAAAGAATATGAAAACGTTTTTATCAGATTTGGAATTCCTTTTATCGTAAGTGGAGGTCGTGGATACTTCCAGACGGAAGAGATAAGTGATTTTAGAAACTACTTAAAGTTTATTATTTCTACTGATTATGATTATTCCTTAATAGCAATATTACGCTCACCATTTTTTGCTTGCAGTGACACCGAGATTTTCAAAATTTATCTTCAAAACGGCAAAACATTTTTTGAAAAACTTGAAAAATATGTCATCAGCAACCCTTTAGATATTTTCATAAAAAATATTTATGAAATTCTAAAATCTCATATTGAATTTTCTAAAAAGTTTGGAATTTCTATACTCCTGCAAAAAATTTTACAAGACACCTTTTACACAAGTAATGTGAGTTATCATCCAAGAAAAAATCAAATAGTTGCTAACATAAATAAATTCATTAATCTAGCCCATCAATTTGAAATGAAAGGATTTAGGGATATAAATGATTTTATTGAATATCTCGAACTTACACAATTTGAAACAGAAACCGCAGAAGCTACAATTTCAGAAATAGAAAACTGCGTTGAATTGATGACCGTCCATCAAGCCAAGGGAATGGAATTTCCAGTCGTAATACTACCGAATCTTCATCAAGAAATAGGTAAATTTACCCTTCGTGGCGGAACTCTTGAAATAGAAGATAACACTGGAATAATATTTAAGTTAAAACAAACTAAAGATTCGAGTAATATAACTGGAGAGAGCAATAAATACCTGTATACTTTTCCCGTAGCTTTTGGTGAGTTATTATATAATAAGAAGTCGTTCAATGAAAATTTACGAGTATGGTATGTAGCTCTCACAAGGTCTTCAGAAATTTTAATCCTTGGTTGTAAACTTGTAGAAGAAATTAACGCTGATAACGACGAATATTTAATATCAATTATTTTAAAAGCTTTAGGAAAAACCCCAGAAGTGCTATTAAACGAAAATCAAATAAAAATTCCAACTCAAATTAAATTTCTCAGAGAAAAAGATGGAGTTAAAAATTTTGTTGAAGAGCAAAGAGAGATATGCATTGATATAATTAGAAGTATCCAACATCCAAAACTGAGTTTTGGCAAAGACGATATAATCGAAAAGTCAGAAATTAAACCGCTGTTCCTAAAAGGTGAATTCATTGAATCTATCCAACCCAAAAGTAAATTAGAAATTTTTACATCTACACAAATTAATACATACGAGTTCTGTCCAAGAAATTATCTATTGAAATATGTAATTGGATACCATCCAACCTTATTTTTTGAACCAGAAAAAGACGAGTCAACCTTTGAAATTGGAGGAGCTGAGTTTGGCAATTTGTTTCATTCCATTATGAAAAAAGTAAATTCACTTGACTTTAATGAAATAAATTCAATAATAGAAAATGAACTAAAACAATTTACACCATCAGTGCAAAAAGCTTTTTATCAAGAACTTCAAACAAAATTTAAATTTCTCTTCAGAAGTGAAAATTTCCAAAAAATTTTCGAATCAAAAAATTCATTACGAGAATTCGAAATTAAAAGCAAAATAGATAACCATATTTTGATGGGCGTTATTGATAGAATAAATATCAATGAAAATGAAATTACCATCATCGATTACAAAACGGACACTTTTGACATCAATGAATACGACTTAAAAGTTATCAAATACAAAACTCAAATGGATGTTTACGCGTTCTTAGCATATCGCTACTTTGGTGAGAATAAAAAAATAAACTTGATAATTTTCTTTATTAACTTTCCTGATAAACCGTATCAAAAATCTTACGATAAATCAGAACTTCTAGCAATCAATAACAAGATTCGTGAAATAATAAGTAAAATAGAGATGAAAGATTTTAGTAAAAACACAATTAATTGCCAGCGTTGCGAATATTTTATTAATTCGAAATGTATTCTTTAAAATAATGACCGAGTGATAAATAATATGATAAATCCAAAACGCTACAGAAAATTAAATAATCGAGATCATCAACCTGGAATAATCGTATACTTGATGAACAGGGATAAGAGAGTCAAGCATAATTGGGCACTTCTACTTGCTTGCGAAATAGCAAAAAAAGAAAATAGGAAACTTAAAGTTTTACACTTTATTAATTCTGAAGAAAAGTTAATTTACTCCAATGAATTTCTACCGTATATGCATTATAAATTTTTGTTCGATGGGTTAAGAGAATTAGAGGATGATTTAAAGAATTTGAACATAAATCTCGAAGTTTTGGTTGGTAAAGATAGAGAAACTTTGTTTGAATATCTTAAGAAATCATCAGTTGGGATTCTAATCACCGACTTTATTCCATTGAAAAATTATCAAAAAACTATCAAATATTTAGCTGAACAACTCCCTATTCCAATCTATGAAGTAGATTCTCACAATATAGTCCCCTGTTGGATAACCTCAAACAAACAAGAATTTGGAGCATACACAATAAGATACAAAATTCAAAAACTGTTGATTGAATTTTTAGATGATTTTCCAGATATTAATCCGTTACTTCCTTCAAATTTTGATTCTTCTATTAAGACAAATTGGGAAAATTTAATTAAATCAATAAGGTATTCTAATGTTAACGTATTAAATTGGATTACTGGTGGGGAGCAGAGTGCCTGGAGCACTTTTCAAGAGTTTTTGGAGCATAAGTTGGAGCATTACTACCAAAACAGAAACAATCCATCTAAAAATGTATTGAGTAATTTATCTCCATTCATAAACTACGGATTTATTTCTGCTCAAAAAATAGCATTAATACTTCAAAATTATAGTAAACATAAAGAGAGCGTTGATTCATTTTTAGAAGAAATGATTATTCGGAGAGAACTAACTGACAATTTCTGTTATTACAACACAAACTATGATTCATTTGATGGATTTCCTGAATGGGCAAAGCAGACATTGAACAAGCATAGATTCGACAAAAGAGAATTTATCTATACACTTGAGGAATTTGAAAATGCCAAAACTCATGATGATTTATGGAATGCTGCGCAGATTGAAATGACTAAAAAAGGAAAGATGCATGGATACATGAGAATGTATTGGGCTAAAAAAATCCTTGAATGGAGCGAGTCACCTGAAAAAGCATACGAATATGCTTTATATCTAAATGATAAGTATGAACTTGATGGTAGAGATCCCAACGGTATTGTTGGTTGCGCATGGTCAATTGGTGGTGTTCACGATAGACCCTGGTTTGAAAGACCGATCTTCGGAAAAATTCGATATATGAGTTATGATGGTTGCAAGAGAAAATTTGATGTAAAGAAATATATTGAAATGTGTAAGAAATTATAAAGTTACAGATTAACCTACCAATACTTTCATTCATACTGTGCTAAACCTTCACGTAACAATAACTTCACAATTTATTTACTCTAAAACATTCTTTTTTAATGCTTACTTCACATTATCCTAACATTCAAAACTTAACATGCGGGCAAAAAAGAAATTAATATGAAAAAAGTAGACTTACACGTTCATTCAATTTATTCAGAAATCCCATCTGATTTCATTTTCAAGTTATTGAAAACAAAAGAGTGTTACACTTCACCCGAATCATTATACCATTTAGCAAAGAAAAACGGAATGGACTTTGTAGCAATCACCGATCACAATAAAATTGATGGCGCTCTTCTGCTTAAAGAAAAATTTCCAGAGGAGGTGATAGTTGGTGTCGAAGCTACAACATTCTTTCCGGAAGATAATTGTCCTATTCATTTATTGGTTTATGGATTAGATGAAGTCCAGTTCAGAATGATTGAGAAGTTGCGATACAACATTTACGATTTACGCGATTTCATTAAAGAAGAAAATCTTGCCTATTCGGTAGCCCACGCAAATTTTGCTGAAGATGAAAAATTAGATGTTCATCATATCGAAAAACTCATTTTACTTTTCGACACCTTCGAAATCATAAATGGAGGAATGAATAAAATAAGTAATTCTGGGATTAAACTAATTTTGAATAACCTCAAAGATGTTCACATTGAAAATCTCTATTCAAAACATGGCATCACACCTTTCAGCGATACACCCTGGATTAAAGGATACACAGGAGGTTCAGATGATCACGCCGGAATTTTTATAGGTTCTACATTTACGCAAGCAAAAGTAGAAACAGTTGATGAATTTTTAGAAGCAATCAAAAATAAATCTACTCATGCTTTTGGTAAAAATGGCAATTTTCAAAAACTCATATTTTCTGCCTATAAAGTTCTTTATGACCACTGGAAAAATTCAAAAATTACATTTTCGATACCAAACCTGGTGAAAAAGAAAATTCACGATATAATCTTTGAACAACATGAATTAAAATTCTTAGAAAAGCTTTTGTTAAAATCGTTGATTAAAATTAGTCCAAAATCAGATCTAAACCTTGCTATGCAAACGCTCTTAAAAACTTCAGAAACTTTTCCATTAGAAAAAAGATTTGATACTGTCTACGACTTTATCAGCGACTTTACCGACATGAAAATTAAAACAATTATTCATTCGGTTGAATCAGGTTTTCAAGAGGGAAAATTCAATAAACTTCTCCAAAACATTACCAGTATAGTTCCTGTGAGTTTATTAACCCTTCCATTTTTAATATCAACTAAACACATCACAAAAGATAACTTTAGAATAAAAAGTCTTTTTAAAACTCTCTTTAAAGTCAACTATCAAAAAGGAGTAACTCTTTGGTTCACTGATACGTTTAGTGACTTAAATGGAGTTTCTGCATCTCTTAATGAAATGGTTTCTAAACTGAATGGAAATTATGATGTTATTTTTGTTACCGGCGAGAATGACAGACTGAAAAATGCACCTCCGCGACTTTTGCAATTACCGGTTATTCATCGCATTTCACTTCCTTATTATGAAAGGCAAATAATTTCCATACCATCGATTCTAAAATCATTAAAAATTCTTGATGAAGTTGGAGAAGTTAAGGAAATTATTATTTCAACACCCGGTCCAATTGGACTTTTAGGGTTATTAGTTTCTAAACTATTAAATGTGAAATCGATATCTATTTATCATACAGATTTTTACGCTCAGTCTTTAGCTCTATCGGAAAACGAAAATCTTGCTAAAACTCTTGAAAGTTATGTTAAATGGTTTTATTCCCAGACCGATGAAATTCTTGTACCAACGGAACAGTATATATCTATATTAAAAGACCGAGAGTATCCATCGGAAAAATTAAGATCTTTTTACCGCGGAACAGATAAAAATCTTTTTTCACCTGTTGAGTTTGCCAAAAAACAATTTGGAGAAAAGTATGGAATTAATGGAGTAAATCTGCTGTATGTTGGTAGAGTATCGAAAGACAAAGGAATGGACTTTTTAATTGACTGCTTTAAAGAAACTCAGAAAACCTATGATGACTTAAATCTAATAATTGTTGGAGATGGTCCTTATAAAGATGAGCTGGTAATGAATAACTCTAACAAGAAGATCTTCTTCCTTGGTAAAGTTTCAAGAGAAGAACTACCTCTGATTTATTCTGCATCGGATTTGTTCCTTTTTCCGAGTGTAACTGATACGTTTGGACTCGCAGTGCTCGAAGCACAAATGTGTGGTTTACCCGCCATTGTTTCAGATGTAGGTGGACCGAAAGAAATAGTTATAAATGGAAAAACTGGATTTGTTGTATCAGCATGGAATAAAAAAGTATGGACAGAAACCATTAGTAAAGTTTTAGATATGATAGAGAATAATTTCGATGGTTATTTAAACATCAAGATTAATTCTAGAAATTTAGCCATCGAACGATATGATTTCGATAAAATGATATCTATTTTATTTGACTCAAGTGAAAGTGACAAGAAAATTCTAATTGAAAATTAAATCACTGTATTAAGTTCGTTCAAAAACATCGTAATATTTTTATCATTATTTTACACAGAAAAGTGTTAAAACTTTCAGTTTTTACTACATTAAAATAATCTCAAATTTCAATTAACATCTTAGTCAAGGATAAGTAAACTATTAAATTTTTCCGTTACTAATTATTTTATTTAAGAAAGTAACGGGATGTAAAACTTGCACATCGACATTAAATCTTTCGGCACCATATCTAAGTTGACCTAAACATCCGGGATTCCCTGTTAATACAATTTTAGCGTTGGTGTTTTTAATATTGTTCATTTTTCTTTCAAGAATGATCATTGAATAATCATATTTAACCACATTATAAATCCCCGCAGAGCCACAACACCAGGTTGCTTCGTTCAGTGGTACATAGTTTAGGTTTTTAATTTGCTGCAAAACTTTTCTCGGTTCGTCTACAATTTTTTGAGTATGAGCTAAATGACATGCATCGTGATATGTAATTATAGAATTATTTAGAAACTCATATCTTGATATGTCAAAATTTTCATATAAAAATTCCATAATATCTTTAACTTTTGAAGAAAAAACTTTTGCTCGTTCAGCGTAAGCTAATTCATTTTGTAAAAGATGACCGTATTCCTTCATAAATGCACCACATCCAGCAGAATTTGAGATAATAAAATCAAAATCATAGCGCACAAATAAATCAATCGTTTTCTTTGCCAGTGTTCTTGCAATTTCCATATCACCATTATGTGATTGTAGAGATCCACAACATGTTTGGTTAGGGGGTATAATTACATCGCAGCCTAATTTTGTTAACAACTCTACTGTATCTTTATTTACATCTGCAAACATGACATTCATCAAACAGCCGACAGGAAAAAGTACACGAAATCTCTTCTCATTTTTTGCTTCAACAAATTCAGGAAAAATTTCATCTGAGAAAAAATAAGAAATCTTTGGGGAGAGTTTATCAATTTCTGGAAGCTTTTTAGAAAAGACTTTTAGCAATCCAATTTTGTAAAATGCTCTTCTTAAAGAAGATTTCTGATATAAACGCAAAAGTTTTGACAAGAACTTCAAAAATCTAAAGTTTGGAATAACTTTCCTGAATAAAACTTTTTTTATGAACTTTGAGAGCTGCGAAACTTTATCGCTATTTTCAATTTGTACTCTTGCTGCTTCTACAAGCGAACCATATTTAATTCCAGCTGGACAAGCGGATTCGCATGCCTGACAATCAAGGCAAAAATTCATTTCATGAATAAATGTTTCAGTAATCTCTAACGAACCCTCTAACACAGATTTTATTAACCTTATCCTTCCTCTCGGTGAAGAAACTTCGTCAAAAGTCATATTGTAAGTAGGACAAACCGGCAAACACATTCCACAATGAATACAACTTGATAGAATCTCTTCGGAAGGCAAATCAACTGTAATCGGGAAATTCCCTATCATTTCTTTTTCCTCATTCCCGCTTCAATGAAATACTCAGATGTGGTTATTTGAAAGTAAAGGTTAACTTCATCTTCTAAAATCAATATCTCTCGCTTTACCTTAGGTTGATTTTCATCATAATCCAAAATTCTAGCTATTTCTTTCACATCAGAATCATTACACATTTTATTATAATGAAGAAAAATTCTTCCTTCAGAATCGACATAATTTTCTGTCACAACTTTACCAAGATTTATTCCTGGATCGACTCCAACTTCATCCATCTGAAGTAGTTTTCCGTCACGAGTAAAATAACCACGAAAAATAATTCCTCGTACATCATTGGCAACCTTGAATATTGCATAATCATGAACGTTAAAATCATCTTCTGATAAAAACCTTTCAAAATCAAGAGGTGAAATTGGTAATTCTAGTCGTGGTACATAAAAAACTTGTCGATAACAATAATTAAAATTCCGGAGCTTAAATTTTCGTTTTGCAATTGTGCGATAAGATGAATTTTCAAAACAATAACTATAATACTCTTTAACAAAATCTGAGAATATGGGTTTAAATCTCTTAACATTCTCCCTAACAGTTCTCTGACTAAATTTTGTGTGCTCATCGAAATTGAAATAGTTAATTGAATCTATTTGATTTAATTGTGGAAACTCGGTCGATTTACCTTTGTACCACATCTGTTTACGGAAATATCTTTGCAGTAAAGTATCATCAAACACATATCCATACTTTGCGAGTATTTCAGACTTAATTAGTTCGCGTTCAATAGGAAGTAATTTTTGAATTTCCTCCTTTGAATAGACCTTTAAAGAATCATATAAGAAAACTGAAAACTCTTTTTGAGCAAATGAATGTTCATAAAACAAAATCAAAAAAATAAATAATAGCACAGTCATGCTTCACCAAAATTTTTGACTTCTTCTTTTAACTTTGGTAATCTGCCTTCACACTTTGGCTTTGTGGTGATAATTTTTCCTGGATTTAAAATATTATTTGGATCCCAGACTGATTTAATTTTTTTCATAAGTTCAATTCCCGCATTTCCAAATTGAAGCGGTAAGAACTTTTTCTTTGCAAGTCCAACGCCATGTTCGCCTGTGATTGTTCCACCAAATTTCAAAGCTGCATTAAAAATTTTTTCAAATGCTCTTTCAGCTTTATGAATTTCATTATAATCTCTTTCGTCGCTTAAACAAGTTGGATGCAAGTTACCATCACCAGCATGACCAAAGTTACCAAGCAAAATATCTTCTTCCTTTACAATTTTTTTAATTTCCTCAAGCATATCCGGTAAAAAACTTCGTGGTACTGTTGCGTCTTCCAGAATTGTAGTCGGTTTAACTCTAGCAAGTGCAGAAAATGCTGTCCTTCTTGCAGACTTAAGTAATAGTGCCTCACTTTCATCCTTTGCCACCTTAACATTTGTTGCATTATTCTTGATGCAAATTGATCGAACCAATTCTTGCTCAATTTCAACTTCCGATGTTTTACCATCAATTTCAATTAATAAAATCGATTCTGCGGAAGTATCTAAACCAATTTTAGCATAATCTTCAACACATTTAATCGTTGTATTATCAAGAAATTCCAGCATGGAAGGAACAATTCCAGATGTAGTTATTTCAGAAACTGCTTTACCACTATCTATAACATTTGAAAATGTTGCTTGAATTGTTTTTGTCAACTTAGGTCTTGGAATAAGTCTCAATAAAATTTTTGTAAAAATGCCAAGAGTGCCTTCACTACCAATCATTATATCACGTAAATTATATCCTGCCACATCTTTGTAATTTTTGCCACCAATAAAAACTAGTTCACCCGTTGGAGTTACGAATTCTAAACCAAGAACATAATTTTTAGTAACGCCATACTTTAAACCTCGTAGCCCTCCTGCATTTTCAGCAACATTACCTCCTATTGTACTAATTTTCATACTACCAGGATCGGGTGGATAAAATAAATCATACTTACATGCTTCTAAATCTATTGTTTCAGTGATTACTCCCGGTTCAACTAAAATTGTTTGATTGTTTACATCCGTTTCAAGAATTCTTCGCCATCGTGTCATTACAACAACAATCGAATTTTCGACGGGAATTGAACCTCCACTAAGTCCAGTTCCCGCTCCTCTAGGTACAATTGAAAAATTTTCTTCGTTAGCTAGTTTAACCAATTCAATTATCTGTTCAACCGTTTCAGGGAATACTACCGCTTCAGGTTGTTGTTGATAGATCGGTGTTGCGTCGTAAGAATAGGCAATTTTATGTTCGGGAGAATCAAAATAATTTCGATCTCCTACTATTGATTTAATTTTATTTAAAACTTTTTGAGATAGCATTTTCCACGGCAAAATTTTTTCAAACTTAAAAAAAACTTCAATATTTAATTAATTTCAACTATTTAGAAAATTTAGGGCAAAAATTTAGAACTTTTTTAGAAACTGATTTGTTACTACTTTGACTTTAATTTGAAATTATGAATAAGGGAAATTAATCAATCACAAACAAAATCAGGGAATCAAAATGAAAGAATTACAAAACAGCCTGCAACTTGATCTTGTTGGGCTAGACGATTTAGGATTAGAAGTTCATAAAAATACCCTTCGAAAGTGGTATCAACTTATGCATCTGGGCCGCTTGCTTGATGAGAAAGCTGCTAAATATCTTAAACAAAACAAAGGATGGGCTTATCATGCTCCTTTTGCCGGTCATGATGGAATTCAATTAATTCTTGGTTTAAGTTTCCGCCAGAATAAAGATTTTTTATTTCCATATTATCGTGATATGCTAACTGCCCTTGCTGCAGGAATAACCCCTGAGGAAATCATACTAAACGGGCTTTCAAAAGCAACCGATGTTGCTAGCGGTGGCCGTCACATGAGTAACCATTTCGCAAAACCAGAAATCAGAATACAAAACGTTTCAAGTTGCGTTGCTAATCATGCTTTACATGCAGTCGGAGTAGCAAGAGCAATAAAACTCTACGGTGGTGATGAAATAGCATATTTTAGTTCAGGTGAAGCATCAACCAGTGAAGGTTATTTTTATGAAGCAGTAAACGGTGCAAGTCGAGAACAATTGCCTGTAATATTCGTAATTCAAAACAACAAGTATGGAATTTCAGTACCTATTGAAGTTCAATCTGCAAACACAAGAATTTCTGATAATTTCATTGGATTCAAAAATCTTCACATTGTAAATGTTGATGGAACAAATCCTTTTGATTCCTGGAGAGGAATGCAAGAAGCAATTGATTATGTAATGAATGGACGTGGTCCAGCTATGGTTCATGCCGATTGTGTTCGAATTCATGCTCACAGTAATTCCGATAGACATGAACTTTACAGATCAAAAGAAGAACTTGAACAAGTAAGAAAGCTTGATCCACTACCAAGGTTTAGAAACTACTTGATATTAAATGGGATTTTCAGCGAAGAAGAAATTTCTGAAATAGAAAAAACAAACGAGTTAGAAGTTGAAGTAGCAGCACAAAAAGCTGAATCTGCTCCTGACCCAGATCCTAACTCAATATATAAATTTGTTGTACCTGAAGAAATTGTTCACTGCCCTGTTCAGGAACTTCAAGTTCTTAACGAACAAGAAAACCAAAGCTTACCAAAAATAACTTTAAGAGAAGCAATCAATGAAACATTAAAAGAAGAATTCAGAAACAATCCAAATACGTTTTTATGGGGACAAGATGTAGCTTCAAAAGATAAAGGTGGAGTCTTCAATGTGACCAAAGGTATGCTTCAGGAATTTGGGGAAAAAAGAGTATTTAATGCTCCACTTGCTGAAGATTTTATTGTTGGTACAGCTGAAGGATTTTCGAGATACCGTGACGATATCAGAATTGTTATTGAAGGTGCTCAGTTTGCCGATTATTTCTGGCCTGCCATGGAACAATTAATTGAAATGTCCCACGATTATTGGAGAAGTTACGGCAAGTTTGTTCCAAACGTTGTTATTAGATTAGCATCAGGCGGATACATTGGTGGCGGACTTTATCATTCACAAAGTCTTGAAGCTGTGTTTACCTCTTTACCAGGACTTAGAGTTGTAATTCCAGCATTTGCTGATGATGCTGTAGGACTTTTAAGATGTGCAATTAGAAATCGTGGAGTAACATTATTTTTAGAACCAAAGTTTTTGTATAATCAACCATTTACTGCTTCTCCTAGACCACCAAAAAATTTCTGTATTCCTTTTGGCAAAGCAAGAATACGTAAAGAAGGTAATGACTTATCAATCATCACATATGGAACAACGGTTCATTGGTCATTACGTGCGGCTAAAAAATTAAAAGAAGAACATAGTGTTGATGTTGAAGTAGTTGATTTAAGAAGCCTTGCACCACTTGACAAAACAACAATCATTCAAACAGTCAAGAAAACTGGAAAAGCTTTAATAGTTCATGAAGATAAATTAACAGGTGGTTTTGGAGGTGAAATTTCAGCTATTATTGGAGAATATGCCTTTGAATATTTGGATGCGCCTGTAATGAGAGTTGCTGGTAAAGATACACCCATAGGTTTTCATAAGAATCTAGAGAATGCTATTCTGCCGCAAGTAGAAGACGTCTACGAAGCTGCATTAAAATTAGCCCTTTATTAATCCCATACAACCTCCAAAATAAAAAAAACCGCTCACTTTAGAGCGGTTTTTTTATTCTCTTTATTTTTCTTTTGATACCAATATTACTCTATTGATTACAAACCCATTAACAGATTTTTGTAAACATCATGCAAATGCAACTCTCACTCTTTATAAAAATATAGAAATAGC
>CAKZPH010000107.1 GCA_937138605.1 uncultured Ignavibacteriales bacterium | reverse complement strand
TACAATTGGCATGGGTTTTCCGAGTTCTATTTGTCGTCGAGAATTATTCAATATCTCATTTTCTTTTATGAATGGATCTTCATACAATTCAATTCGAGTTGGAAAGGTGTTTAATTTTTTAGCTGTTTCTAGTTGTTGTTCAGGTGAAAGTAAAAATTCCAATAATTTTTTAATGGCGGGAATTTTTTCTGGATTTACATTTGCATTGATTGAATAACCTTTTGCAGATATCATTGGTGCTGCGTAAAGACCAGTCTCTAAAATCAAAGGTAATGGTGCAATGCCATAATCAATTCCAGCTTTACCATAACTTGCCCAACTCCAATCTCCATTAATGATCATTCCACTTCTTCCTTCCTTGAACAAAACGTCAGCAACATCATAATCAGCTTCGCCAGGAATAATTTTATATTTATCTCTTAAATCAGATATAAACTGAAGTGCCTTAACCATCGATTGATTATCAAGTGTAGGATTTAAATTTTCATCAAAAACCCAACCACCAAATCCAGTTAAAAATGGAATAAAGAAAAATGGTTCAGTGTAATTCCAAACCAAACCATATTGATCTATTTTTCCGTCATTATTTAGATCCTTGGTTAGTGACTTACCAATTTCAATTAATTCTTTATCTGTGCGTGGTGGATTTTTTACTAATTTTTTATTGTATACAAGGGCAAGATGATTACCTAACTTATCTGCAATCATCCAGAGCCGATTATTACTGTATATTAATGCTTTATCATTAAATTTATTAAGGAACTCAGTTGAAAAAATCGTATCAAGTGGTAAAATTATTTTCATAACTTCAAATGGTCCAACTTGATCCTGCGGACCATATACGAGTTCAGGTCCTTGGCCCCCAATTGCAGCGATTATGAAACCACTCCTTAATTCTTCTGTCTCCTTATAAAGTTGCGTAACTCTTATAGTTGGATTTAATTTCATGAATTGATCAAGTTGGCGCTGTAAAACTTCTCTTTCATCAACTCTCATCTGGTGCCAGATGGTAATCTCTGTTACGCTATTATCTTTTTTACTACATCCACATAGAATAAACAGAAAAGTTAAGAAAGGAAGGATTTTCTTTGTTACTAAAATTCTTTTGTGAATTCTAAAACTTAAAAAATTAAGTTGCATTTTTAAGACGTAAATTTTGGGAGTAATTTTATAATTAACACCTCTCGTGGCATAATGTGTAGAGAATTTAGATTCATAAAGTAATTAGATTTAATTCCTTTTAAGTAATCATTTAATGCAAAAATAACTAATCCTTTACTATTGGTTAAACTCAAATTACGAAGAGATAAGTTTTTGAACAATTTATTTGAATTATTTACAACGACTAAAATAGTCTCATTTTTTGTTTTTCTTAAGTATGAAAAAATATATTCGTTTTCTGTTTCGATATTAACCAAACTATTTCTTCTTTTACTATCAAAAGGTTCTTGTAATGCTTTGTACTGTCTTCTAATTCGAATCAAATGTTTATGGTATTCTACGAATAAATTGTTTTGAACTGCATTCCAGTTAAAATTTTGTCTGACATTTTCTGGTGGAGTTTTACCTGTTAGCCCAATATCATCACCATAGTAAATCATTGGTGTTCCAGGCAATGTAAGAAGAATCGCTAATGCCTGTAAATATTTTAATGTATCTAATTCAAAGAAGGATAATGCACGATGATTATCATGATTGCTTAAAAATCTAAGCATCTGAAAGTTCGATGGATATATTTCTTTTTCTTGCTGTAACGTGTTAAAAATTGCACTTGAATTACCACTCATAAAAAAGTCACGAAATGCATAATAAAGTGGATAATCAAACAACATATCGAATTCATCCTCAAAAAATGGAATTAAATAATTTGCTCCGTCCCAAACTTCCCCTAGAATCAAAAAATCCGGTCTAATTATCTTAAGTTCCTTTCTCAGTCGATACCAAAATGAATGTGGAATTTCCTTGGCAGCATCACACCGAATTCCATCAATTCCATCATCAAACTTTCCATCCTTATTTGGATCCATATAGAATTTAATAAATTCAATGAAATAGTCTTGTACTTCTTTATTTTCAAAATTGAATTTCGGCATGTCTTTTTCTATTCCGAAATGTTTCCAGTCAGAATTCAAGGAATCAATAAATAAAAACCAGTTTGAAAATCTTGATGAAGGGTTATTTCTTGCATCACGAAAATAAATAAACGAAGTATCACAATGATTGATGACAATATCTTTAATAACTTTAATATTTCGTTTCTTACATTCTTTTAGAAAATAAAAGTAATCTTCAAACGTTCCATAATCTTGTTCTATTTTGTAATAATCAATGACGTTATAGCCATGATCCTTTGAACTTTCATTAAAAGGCATAAGCCACAATGCATTCACACCAAGACTTTGTAAATAATCCAACTTAGAAGTTAAACCTTTAAAATCCCCTATGCCATCACCGTCAGAGTCGAAAAATTTTCTGATAAAGATTTCATAAACTATTGCAGAATTGTAAAAATCTGGCGTTTTGATATTTGCTTTATATCTATCCAAAAAGAATTTTGAAAGAAAACCACTATTAAAATTTCCCTTATCATCACCGAATTGTATCAATACTCGATGTTCTCCTTCTTTCAAATTTTCTGGTAGTTTTATAAATAACTCATTTGTATTATCTAAAAATTCATATTCCACTTCTGACTCATTTATAAAACATTTCACCGTCGTTTTATCAATGTTACCAAATGGACTTATTAGTTTACACTTAAATGGTTTAATTTTTGTAATTCTTTTTCCATTTGGTGGGTCTACATTAATTACATATGGAGAATTATAATCAACAGGAATGATTATTCCATTTTGCCATTCGTCTTCTGTAATGTCAGGAGCATTTGGGTCAGTTATCCAGATTGTATCATTAATTACAAACTTGTAATGATATTCAACTCCAGGATTTAATCTGATTTCGAAACTCCAGAAATTAAGTGCTGAATCGAAAATCATTTTATGTATGTCTTTATTCCAATTATTAAATGAACCAGTCAAGGAAACTGAATTAATTTTCAAATCTCTTAAAAAATTATATTGATTAGGTTTTACTTGTATAGCATTCTCTATGGAAAAAGAAAATCTCGTTCCTTCAGGAGTAGGATGAGGTGAAAATAAATTATTTTGGGAAAAAACCTGCTTAATAAATAAAAGTGATATTGAAAGAAAGAGCTTTAACATTTTGAAAAAACTGAAAATAATTCTATAAACAAAAGTTTACTTCAAATCTACAAAACAAAATTTAATTTTTAACTAACATTCACAAAAGATTAAAAATTTCATTCCCAATCAAGAGCGTTAAACCAAGCACGTATTTCTTTCACGTCTTGGTAAGTAAGGGCGTGCCCACTTTCCATCCATTGAATGGTTAGGTAAGAATTAAAAGAATTCAACATGTTTATTAGTTTGAGGGTCAATGTAGTTGGAATTATTTCATCGTATGGAGAACTTAAAATTAGAATGGGTTTATTATTCAAATTAATTTTTTCGGTTGGCTGAAATGGTAACATTGGTCTCAGTAGAATAGCTGCAGCAAATATCTGGGGATATTTGAAAAGTATACTTGTTATGATATTTGCACCATTAGAATAACCAAGCGCAATTAGTCTTTTATCATTAAAGGAATATGTTTCTTTTGCTGATTTAATAAAATTGTAAATTTCATCCGTTCTAAAAAATAAATCATTCATATCAAAAATTCCTTCTTCTACTCTACGAAAAAACCGATTCATTCCATTTTCTTTAACTTTTCCTCGCAAGCTCAAAATGTTCATTTTAGGCAAACTCGCCATTGCTAAATTAACAAGTGAGTTTTCATCTCCACCAGTTCCATGGAAGAGCACAGCCACAAAATTTGATTTTTCATTTTGAATAAATTTATGGATGTAGTTATTAATCTCGCTTTTCATCAAAGAATTAATCATGAATTATTTATATAATTTTATTCTGAACATTTATTGGAAATAAATTTCTTTCAATTTCAGCTCTATACTTTTCAAGCCATGGTGGAAGAACAAGTCTTGTTCCTAACTCATCAGTTGATTCATCAATAGAAAAGCCCGGTCCATCCGTAGCTATTTCAAATAAAACACCACCTGGCTCTCGAAAGTAAATCGACTTAAACCAAAAGCGATCAATCACATCACTAACTGAAACATCTAAACTACTAATGTATTTCCACCACTCTACATGAGAAATCTCATCTTCTACTCTCCAGGCGACATGATGAATAGTACCAACTCCATAATATCCCCTCACTTTTTCTTTTTCAATTGTTAAATCTAACAACTGACCTGATCTACCATTTTCCAGACCAAATCTAATCAAATTATCTTTCTCCTTTAACAAATTGAATCCCAGTTTGTTAGTTAAGAAATTAAATGTAGGTTCACTTTCAATGTGAGAAATAGTTAATTTATGAATACCTCGAATTGAAAATTCTTCAGGGATTTTGCTCCCATTCCAATAGATAAAATCTCTGTGAAGAGCGTCTTTGGTTTCAACTAGTTCAATTTCCTGTCCATGAAAATCCCTTAAGTGAATAACATTCTCATCAAAAAGTTCTTTAATATTGATAATCTCTACATCGAACGCTTTTAGTCGGTCAATCCAGAAACTTAATGAACCTTCAGGAATTGCTAATGAGACGGATGTAATCATTCGAGTGCCATTCTTACCTTTGGCATTGTCGTTCCATGCAAAAAAAGTTATATCAGTTCCGGGTGTTCCTACTGCGTCAGAATAAAAAAGATGATAAGTTCCTACGTCATCTTGATTGACAGTTTTCTTAACTAATCTTAATCCAAGAGTCTTAGAATAAAAATCATAATTTTTTTGTGGACTACCTGCAATTCCGGTTACGTGATGAATACCATTCAATTGGAAACGTGTTTTTGTTTTCATTTCTAATCCAAATTTTAACAAAGAACAATTGATTCAGTCATAAAATTCCAAATCTAAATGAAATCTAATTTCTGTTAGATGATGTTCCATGAGTTTTGTTCGTTTACGACTTAAATTATAATTAGTTAAAATATTTATTGATTTTACTTATCAATGTTTTTAAGTTTGCAATCGCAATGAATAATGTTTTAGACGAAAAAACTTTAGTCAGCAACAAACGAGCTGAGCGTGATTATTTCATAATATCTAGATACGAATCCGGTATAGCTCTAAAAGGCACTGAAGTAAAATCTCTTCGTGCAGGTAAAGCAAATTTTCTTGATGCTTATGTTGACTTTAAAAATGGTGAAGCTTTCTTGGTTAATATGCACATCAGTGAATATAATTACGGAAACAGATTTAATCATGAAGAAAAGCGAAAGAGAAAGTTGCTACTAAAAAAAAATGAAATATTAAAACTTCAACAAAAAGTTAAAGAAAAGGGATTTACGGTTATTCCTCTTAGAGCTTACCTTAAAAACCGTAAGATAAAAATTGAGATTGCCCTCGCTCGAGGGAAAAAGATGTATGACAAACGTGACACCATTGCAAAAAAGGAACATCAAAGAGAAATAGAAAGGAAACTTAAAGAGCGTTGAAACAAAAATTTCCACCATTAAACGAGCAACTCGATCTGATTCAAAGAGGTGTAGTGGAGATAATTCCAATTGAAGAATTAGAGATAAAAATTAAAAGATCAAATGAGACGGGCATTCCACTGAATGTAAAACTTGGCGCTGATCCATCAAAACCAGATTTGCATCTTGGTCATACCGTTGTACTTAAAAAACTGAGGCATTTTCAAGACCTTGGACATACAGCCATATTAATTATTGGCGATTTCACTGGTATGATTGGTGATCCGACCGGGCGAAGTAAAACTCGTCCCCCTCTTACACTCGAAGAAACAAGAGAATACGGAAACACATACTTTGAACAAGCATCTAAAGTAATTGATGGTTCAAAAGCTAAAATTTTTTATAATTCTGAATGGCTTAAAAAAATGACATTTGAGGATGTTATTAAACTTGCTTCAAAATATACAGTTGCTAGAATGCTTGAAAGAGACGAATTTGAAAAGAGATACAAAAGTGGTGAACCAATCGGTATTCACGAATTTTTATATCCACTCGCTCAAGCCATTGATTCAGTTGTAATAAAAGCAGATGTTGAGTTAGGTGGAACCGATCAAAAATTTAATCTGCTAGTAGGAAGGGATATTCAAAAAGAATATGGTCAAGAACCGCAAGTAATACTTACTATGCCGATTCTTCCGGGCACTGATGGCATTGAGAAAATGAGCAAGTCGTTGGATAACTATATCGGGATCACAGAGTCGCCCAAAGAAATTTATGGAAAGACAATGTCAATCCCTGACGAGTTGATATATATATTTTTTGAGTTGGTTACTGATGTTAGCCGTGATGAACTGAGATTAATTAAACAACAATTAGAAGAAAAATTAGTTAATCCACGAGATTTGAAAAGAAAATTAGCAAGAACAATTGTAGCACAATTTTATTCTGAAGAAATAGCTAAAGACGCAGAAGAAAATTTCGATAAAATTTTTGTCAAGAAAGAAATACCGGATGAGTTAACTGAAGTTGTAATTTCTTCGGAAGAAAACAAATCAATTATTTCTTTATTAAGAAACGTTGGCGCTGCTCAATCAAATAGTGAAGCAAGAAGACTTGTTGAACAAGGTGGGGTTATTCTGAATGGTGTAAAAATTTTTGATATAAATTTTCCACTAGATTTACAAAATGAATCAATCTTAAAAGTTGGTAAAAGAAAATTCTACAAACTATTAATCAAAGAAAGGAGATAGAAGAAGTGTTTGTACCATCAAAAGTATTCTTTACTAAAGGTGTGGGAAAACATAAAGAATATCTTCAATCATTTGAATTGGCATTGAGAAATGCAGGCATTGAAAAATGTAATCTTGTCTTTGTTTCAAGTATTTTACCACCAAAATGTAAAAGAATTCCCGCAAGTGAAGGATTGAAATTGCTTGAACCAGGTCAGATAACTTTTAGTGTTATGGCTAGAAATGCAACGAATGAACCTAATCGACTTATCGCCGCATCAATTGGTGTGGCAATCCCTGCGGATGAATCACATTACGGATACCTTTCTGAACACCATCCTTATGGAGAAACAGACAGTAAAGCTGGCGAGTATGCGGAAGATTTAGCTGCTACAATGTTAGCAACAACCCTTGGAATTGACTTCGACCCTGAAACAGCATGGAGCGAAAGAGAAAATATTTATAAAATGTCTGGTAAAATTATTAGAACATTTAACATAACTCAATCTGCTGAAGGCGATAAAAACGGACTTTGGACGACTGTTATAGCAGCAGCAATTTTACTTCCTTAAAAATAATCGCGATAGCTGGAATAATAATCCTACAACTATTCCGGCTATCATTGGCTCTATTTGTGTCTCCCAAAATTTTAATGTTCTTAGCAAATATATTATCGTTGATATAACTGTAACACTAATTACTTGCATTAATGTTAGTTTTGGGCTCAATTTAAATTTTTCATAATACGAACCTACAACAAGAAAAAGCAAACCAGGTATAACTAACGAACCTATAGCGTACCATAAATCTATGACAGATGGAATAAGAAATGCAAATAAAAAAGATAATAAAATTGTAACCACTAAGCTTATCTTTACTAATTGAACTGAATAGTTATTTTTTCCTACAAGTTTACTTAATATATCATTTCCAAGCGTTTGGGCACTTATAAAATTATAAGAATTAAGTGTTGATATTATTGTTGCAAGAAGAGATGACACAAACAGACCTTTATAGAAAGGTGGTAAAATTTTGTCCGCATAAATTGGATATGAATAGAGCGGATTAGCAAGATTAACTAAAAAAGCTTTTGAAAATAATCCAGTTATGGTTGTTAAAAAATCAAATACAAACCAAAATATTATAGAAATAAAAATTCCATATATAGCCACTTTATCATCTTTTGCAGCATAACTTCTCTGATGAAACCCCGGATCAACAAATGTCCATAAGCCAATTAAAACCCAAACGATGAAATAACCTAATGGAATATCTGCAAAAGGAGTTAGATACTTAGACTCCAGATTATTTTTCAAGTAGTCAAAAGAGCCTAACTTATCAAAAGAGAAATAAAAAAGAATAACAAAACCGATAAACATCAAAATGAATTGATAAACATCTGTAAAAATATTTGATCGAAAGCCAGCATAAAAAAGATAAATGCTAGAAAGAAACAATCCTATTAAAATTCCAAACCATAGTGATATACCTAAAGTTAATTCTAGAATAATTCCTACCATCAAAGCATAAGGTGCAGGTAAAACAGAAACAAAAAGTAAAATTGATGAGAGGAGAGATAATCTTTTATCATAAGCCAATTCGACCTTCTCAGGAATAGTAATGAGTTTAGATTGACGAATTTTTTTTGAGAAAAAAATTGCAAACAGAACTGCAAATATATAATAAGGTAACCCCTGCATAATCCAAGCGTTCAAGCCATATCTGAAGGTAAATTCACCTACTCCAAGAATTCCACCGTACCAGGTGGCGACAGTTGTCATAACAAACAATGGAATAGTTAGGGATCTACTGGCAAGTAAAAAATCGATTCGATCTGGCTGAAGAAATTTCTTGGCTAAAAATCCAATTAAAAGCAAAATAATTGCGTAGAAAAAAATAACCAGATGATCAATTAACGAGAGGCTAATCATATACTAAAAAATTTTTTGTTGAGCGGACTAAAATAGCAAAACCATTTTCGACGTTAATAGAGAATTTATTTGAGTTGGATCTATTGCTTGTACTTTCCCTTTCACTAAACATTAATGTTTCTTTTTTTAGAGGATATTTTAAGTGAGAAGTTGTTATTAGTGCGTTAGGACTAAAACTATAAATTGATACTAATTCTCCCTTAAAAGAAGAAAACTCATTTAACCCAGATAAGATATAAATAGTAGATTCTTTTTCAATCAGTAAAATTCTAAACTCATTAGCAAATTTAAGGGAGTTGGAGATATTACTTATTGTATGATCAAATCTTTTACCAGAAAATCCAATGATAAAAAGTCTTTGATAATTCAGCGATTTACAAAGTTTAAGTGCTTTCTCTAAATCAGTATCTGATTGTCGTTTCAGTTTAATGATCTTAGTTCCCTTTTTTCTAAAGTAATTGAGAACTTTTCTTTCGCTTGAGTCTAAATCACCAATTACAAACTTCGGAATGACTTTGAATTTATATGCGACGGAGGAGCCCCCATCAGCACAAATAATATCGGTATTATATTTTCGTTGAACTGTCTTAAAAACTTTTTTGCTTACAGGGGCTCCATTACAAATTATCAATGCAGTTTTCACAAAGTAAACTCAATTCCAGCGAAGAAATTCCTCTCAGCTGCAGGGAAAAATTCTTTACCAATTCCATGTGGCGCATATAATCT
>CAKZPH010000106.1 GCA_937138605.1 uncultured Ignavibacteriales bacterium | reverse complement strand
CACCTATACCTAGTGAAGATAAATTACTAAAATCACCCATAGGTAATGCACCTATACCACCTAAATTAACAGAAATTTGTGCAGATGAAATTGAAAATAAAGCAATAACAAAAATTGTGGTTAAAATTGCTTTCATAATGTATCCCCTTTTTTTATTTTATTGTGAATTAAATATTCGTGGCTTATTACGCCCACTTCATTTTGATAAAGAACGTTCTTTACAATACAAATGTAAAGCATCGTTTTAATCGATCAATCCATCATATGTCGTATTTTTAGAAGGAAGGACATTTAGATTAGAACAGTTTAACTATACATGAATAACTACTCTAGAAGTTTAATGTGATAGAAAGAATTTTTTAATTGAAGCTAAATTTATTTGATTATGTTATGTTGAATAGCTTTTTGGACAGCCTGCATTTTATTATTTACGTGAAGTTTAGTGTAAATGTTTTCAATATGCTTTCTAACCGTAAAAGGTGATATAAATAATTCATCAGCAATAACTTTATAATCTTTACCAAGCTTCAGTTGGTTAAGAATTTCAATTTCTCTTTTTGTTAACTCAAAATCTTGATAGGGAACTTCGTTCTTTTGTTTTAACTTTAGCTCAGATTGTGATAATAACTTCAAAACTTTTTGTGCTATTAGTGGCGACATTGAAGCCCCACCTTCGTAAACTACCTTAATTGCATCGACAATTACATCAATTGTTTCCTCCTTCAATAAATAACCGCTCGCTCCATTTTGAATTGCTAAAAAAATTTGATCATCATCGTCAAAAACGGTGAGCATAATAATTTTAATGTGAGGATATAGTTCCTTTACCTTCCAAGTAGCAGTCATTCCATCCATTTCCGGCATCTGAATATCCATTAAAATTACATCAATATCTTTGTTTGAAGAAAGTTTTTTCAATAAATCGTTACCATTAACTGCATGAAATTTTAATTCAATTAAATTAGAATGTATTTTTAACTTATCAATTAAGCCACTAGCAATGTCTCTATTATCTTCTGCTAAAGCAACTTTTATTTTCATGATTTTTTTCTATGATTAACATAATTATTTAAACTTTTAAAGTAATACGACATATGACTTATTTATTTGTTGCTATCAAACATTCTATAACTGTTCCACTTTCACCATCAACTCTATTAAAAATTGAAAAGATTCCCCCTGCGTCCTGACATCTGTATTTCATCGAGACCATTCCACTTGTAGATTCAGAAAAATTATCTAGATCTATTCCTATTCCATTGTCTTCTATTTTCATTATAAAACCATTTTCTACATCATCAAAACTTAAAACATACTGGCTGGCGTTAGCATGCTTCATTGTATTTTGTAGAGATTCCTGAAAAATCCTGAACAAATTCAAAAGCTGTGTTGATGAAAGTGCATGAGAATTTTTAGTATTATCTTTTACTTGAAATTCCAAATTACCAACACTAATTCTGTAACGATTAATGTAATCATTTATTCTTATTATCAAAGAAGTTAATTCATTTGATCCAGTCCTGATTGCCCATACAGTATTTCGTAAGTCGTTCAGAGTTTTTCTAGCAAACGATGATATGTTTTTAATTTTATTTTTAATTTCTGTATTTAATTCTACATATGTGAAATTATCCAGAGAATTTATCAAAAAAGTAAGCTGTGACCCGATGTTATCATGTAATTCACGTGATATTCTTAAGTTCTCCTCCGCCAACATTCTCTTCAATTCTTCTTCAAAAAGTTCTTGTTTAAGCTGTAATTCTCTTCTCAAAAATGAATTCTTTTTTTCTGGAAAGAGTAGATAATAAACAGAAAAATTAGAATTAGCATAATAAAAGTTGACATAGAAACAAAAAGAATTTTGAGACTTTCAATTTTTTCCCCCTGTTTACGAATCATCTTATCTTTCATAGCTGTTTCAAAAGACACCTCTAATTCCGACACCTGTTTTTCTCGCTCTAAAGTCATAAGGCTATCTTTGAACTTACTATGTTTGTAAAGATAATCATAAGCTTTTGAGTAGTCTTTTTTGTTTTTATATAAATCAGATAGATTATTCAGACAATATTCAATTAAAAAAGAATAATTATTCTTTTGTGATAAAAATAAACTTGCTTCATAATAAACAATTGCTGAGTCTATTATACTCTGCATAGAATATAAATCACCCCAATACGCCAGGTTATCAGCCCTCCCGTAATCACTTTTTTCTTTGGCTCTATAGAAATCAGATTTTGTTAGATATTTAAAGGCTTTGCTAAAATTCCCTTTCAATGCATAACCATTAGCCAGTTTATTTAAACTATAAGGAATACCAATTGTATCGTTTAATTCATATT
>CAKZPH010000105.1 GCA_937138605.1 uncultured Ignavibacteriales bacterium | reverse complement strand
TCAGAATAATTATTCCAAACAAATCATGAAAAAAGAAATTTTACTCGTTGAAGACGAAAAAGCAATTCAGCTTTTAATTTCATACAACCTTGAGAAATTAAAATATAAAACTATTATTAAAGAAACTGCCGAAGAAGGACTTGAGTTCTTAGAAATGAATGAAAGTTTACCACAGATAATTATAACAGATGTCCTTTTACCAGGTATGAACGGAATTAACTTTTGTAAACTAGTAAAAAGTAACCCGAGTATGTCTCATATCCCGGTTATAATTCTTTCTTCTGTTGATTTTGATTTCTATAGAGAAGGAGCTGAAAAAGCTGGTGCTGATTACTTTTTGACTAAACCATTTCGAATTAAGGATTTTATTAATTTAATACAAAATTTACTCAGCTGAAGGACTATGGAAAAGAAATTAATCTACTTAATTGATGATGAACAAAGTTTTAATCGCCTTCTGGAACACTGGATTAAAGACCGGTGGAAATATAACTTGAGGATATTCAAAAATTCTGATGAATTTTTAAGTCACGAAGGTGAGGAGCCTGATCTGATTTTACTAGATATAATGTTGCCAGGAATAATGAACGGTGTAGAATTATTAAAACATCTTCGAAGTAAGAGTCCAGACTTACCGATTATTATGCTATCAGCCCAAGGCAACATCGATATAGCAATAGAAACACTGCGATTGGGTGCATTTGATTACTTCTCAAAGCCAGTTGACCTTACAAAATTAGAAATTTCCATTCGTAATGCCATAAAAAACTATGACCTTCTGCGAAAAGTCAAAGACTTAATTGAAGAACGAAATAAGACTTATGAGTTCAGTAACATAATTGCTATAGATAATAAGATGCAAGAAGTTTTTAAGCTGATGAAAAAAGTAATCAACACTAACGTTAACGTAATAATTTATGGTGAAAGCGGTACAGGTAAAGAATTAATTGCCCGAGCAATCCATTCTAACAGTGATAGAAAAGATAAACCATTCGTTGTTGTTAACTGTGCATCTATCCCGAAAGATTTGCTTGAAAGTGAATTATTTGGTCACGAGAAGGGTTCGTTCACTAGTGCATTTCAACGTAAAATTGGGAAATTTGAACATGCAAATGGGGGTACTATTTTCCTTGATGAAATTGGCGAACTTGAGTTAAGTCTCCAGGCTAAACTATTAAGAGTAATTCAGGATAAAACTTTTGAAAGAGTTGGTGGGAACGAGCCTATCACAACTACTGCTCGAATTATTTCAGCAACGAATAGAGATTTAAAAAAAGCAGTGGATGAAAAACTTTTCAGGGAAGATCTTTATTACCGACTTTCAACATTTCCTATTGTTGTTCCACCACTTAGAGAAAGGAAAGGCGACATTGTCGTTCTTGCTGAACATTTTGTGAAAAAGTACGCGGAAGATGCAAAAATTCCTGTACCTAAAATTACAAAAGAAGTCATAAATGTATTTCTTGATTACCCCTGGCCCGGGAATGTCAGGGAATTAGAAAATGTTATTCAACTCGCTGTAATTATTGCTGAAGGAAGTGAAATCAAGATAAACGATTTACCAATAACTTTACAATCTTATGCAACGAACATTTTTTCGAGTAGTGAAAGTGCATCAGGAGAAATAGTGCACGAGATACTTCCTCTAGAGAAAACTAAAGAAAACGCAATTCGCCACGCATTGAGGGTTACTAAAGGAAATATTCAGGAAACAGCAAAGCGCCTTCAAATAGGCCGTGCTACTCTTTACAGAATGATAAAGGAGTATAACATTAAAATTGAAGAATTCAAACGTTAATCTTATTCCAATTTTGAAATGACAAACCTTCTAGTAAAAATCTGCTTTTTTGTTTCTCTGTTTTTGATTTTTTATACATTTCTGGGATATCCAATATTAGTTTTAATCATTTCACGAATTGAGAGATTGAAATATAAAATTAAAGTACCGAAGGATTCTGGTAAAATCTATTTGAATCCTAAAATTGCCGGTTATAATGTTTTAAATGAAAAATTCGATAAAGATTTTTATCCAGCTGTCTCAGTTATAATTGCTGCATATAATGAAGAAAAATTTATAAAAAATAAATTGCAGAATATTTTAGAACTTGATTATCCTGCGGATAAAATTGAATATATATTTGTAACAGATGGTTCTACTGACGATACAAATGAAATAATCAAATCGTATTTGGAAAATTTTCCTAATATAAAATTACTCTACAAGCCTGAAAGAAAAGGTAAGTTAGAAGCAATAATGAGAGCTATCCCTATTTCAAAGGGAGAAATAATTGTTTTTTCAGATGCAAATGCATATTACAATAAAGAAGCAATAAAATTTTTAGTTCGGCACTTTCAATTCCCACGAGTCGGTTGCGTTGCTGGCGAAAAAAGAGTCATTTCAAAAAACAAAGAGAAAACAGGTGAAGGTTTGTATTGGAAATATGAGTCTTTCTTGAAGAAACTGGATTCTGAACTTTATTCTGTTGCGGGTGCAGCTGGTGAAATATTTGCAATTAGAAAATCTATCATATCCGAAATCCCAAGTAACGTTATACTTGATGATTTTTTTATTTCAATTAATGCGGCATTAAAAGGTTATCGTGTAGTTTATGAACCTAATGCACAATCGTTTGAAATGCCTTCAAAAAGTTTTATAGAAGATTTTAAGAGAAGATTAAGAATCTCTCGAGGTGGTATCCAATCGATATTTATCTTAAAAGACATATTAAATATTAAACTTTACAAATTTTTTTCATTTCAGGTTATAAGTCACAGATTTTTAAGATGGACACTAAC
>CAKZPH010000104.1 GCA_937138605.1 uncultured Ignavibacteriales bacterium | reverse complement strand
GAATACTCTCTGTTTTAATTTCCACATTGGTTATTTTATTTGTAAGCATCACACCAAATATGATAAGCACTAAAATTCCGCCAACATAAATTATTATTTGCACAACTGCCAGAAAATCAGCGCTAAGTAAAACATAGATTCCGGCTACGCCGAAGAAAGTAAAGAGTAGAGCAAATGCTGAGTAAATTATATTTCTGGCTAAAACTACTAATAAACCGCTGAGAATTATTATTAATGCAAATGTGTAAAAAATTAAATCAAATAGCGTCATCAGTTTTGTGTTCCACTTTCTTTATTTACTTGTTGAGCCGAAGCTTGTTGAGCGAATGCTTTTTGTCTGGCTTTTTCATCTTCAAATTTTTGATAGTTGAGTTTCTTTTGTTCAGCTTCTTCCGGTGATAAATTTGAAAAATGATAAATTAAATTTTCTCTATTATATTCAGAATATTCATACACATCCGTCATCCAGATACATTCAGTAGGGCAGGGCCATACGCACAAAGAACAATAACAACATTTTGCAATATCTATATCAAATTTCGTAACCCATAAAGCTTTTCTTTTGCCATTTGAAGTCACACCAAGATCTTCACCTGGAACTGCTTTAACAGTTTCAATCTCAATGCAATCCACTGGACACGCACGAGCACATTGGTCACATCCAATGCAATCGTCAATATTAACATATAATCGGTTTCTCGCACGTTCTGGAAGTTCAAGTCTTTCATCCGGGTATTGAATTGTTACTTTTGGTTTGAATAAATGTCTTAACGTTACTCTCATTCCCACGAGTATGGTATATATTCCAAGCCAGGTGTTTTTTAGATATTCTTTCATCTTAAATCAATGAAATTATTCCAATTAAAACTAAATTAACAAATGCATAAGGAGTTAAATATTTCCAACAAACCGCCATAAGTTGGTCAACTCTTAATCTGGGAAGTGTCCATCTCAACCACATTTGAACTAAAACTAGAGACAAGCTCTTAAATAAAAACCAGAATACCTGTTCGATTGGTACAAGAAGGGGAATACTAAAGGAATTTCCTAAATAACCAAAAGGTGATTGCCATCCACCGAAGAATATGGCCGTTGAGATGGCAGACACCACAAACATATTACCATATTCAGCTAAAAAGAATATTGCGAATTTCATTCCCGTATATTCTGTGTGAAATCCTGCAACTAATTCAGATTCAGCTTCAGGAATATCAAAAGGAGTTCTGTTCACTTCGGCAAGTGAGGCAACAAAGAAAATCACGAAGGCAACTAGCATTGGCACTATTAGTAAAAACTTTTGTATTCCTTGTAAAGGTCCTCCAAATATCCACCAATTCCAAAATCGAGCAGTTTGCATTTCTGATATTTCATTAAGATTTAATGTACCTATCACCATCACTGCTGAAACAATGGCAAGAAGAGCCGGGACTTCATAACTTACAATTTGAGCAACCGATCGCATAGCACCATAAAGAGAATATTTGTTATTGCCAGCCCATCCGGCCATTAATATTCCAATAACGGAGAACGACGAAACGGCCATTATGTAAAACACGCCAAGATTAATATTGCTTCCTATAAATACACTTGAAAAAGGAATTGCAGCAAAAGCAGCAAATGTTCCCATGAATACAACATACGGAGCCATTACAAAGATTGGTTTATCTGCAGACTTTGGAATAATATCCTCTTTTTGTATAAGCTTTAAAATATCCGCTATTGTTTGCAACAAACCTTTAGGACCAACCCGATTTGGCCCAATTCTATCTTGCATAAAAGCTGACACTTTTCTTTCTGCATAAACTGCGTATAATGCATATGGAACTAAAAAAAGAAAAAGAGGAATTGCAGCAGTAATTAGATATGCAATTATCTTATTTCCTAAAATTTCAGCAAGTTGGTCGCTAATCACCTGTCTATTTCTCCTAAAACTATGTCAAGGCTTCCAAGATTTGCAATGATATCAGCAACAAGATATCCTTTGCTGATTACTGGTAGAATTTGAAGATTTACAAACGATGGAGCTCTAACTTTCACTCTAAATGGATTTACTGTACCGTCACTGATAATGTGATAACCTAACTCTCCCTTTGGACTTTCCACTCGAAAGTAAATTTCACCCACTGGTGGTTTAACTCTCTTAGGTATTGCCGATGTTACATCACCTTCAGGAAGTTGTTCGATAGCTTGTTCAATAATTAGACACGATTGCTCCATCTCCCGTACACGAACCATATATCGGTTCCAGCAATCTCCAACAGTACCTATTTCACCTTTTCCAACACAAACTTCAAAATCAAACCTATCATAAATTGAATACGGGTCATTCTTTCTTAAATCCCAATTAACTCCCGAACCACGAAGAACTGGACCAGTGCATCCATAATTAATTGCTGTATCAGCTGGTAGAATTCCAATATTTGCAGTCCTCTCTATAAAAATTTTATTGTAACTTAGTAAGTCATTTAGTTCTTTAATATTTTTTCTAAAATCTTTTAAGAATGACTTTAATTCAGGAATAAACATCGGTGGTAAATCATGTGAAAGTCCACCAATCCACATATAGTTATAAAGTAATCTTGCACCACATGTCATTTCAAACAAATCTAGAATTCTCTCACGGTCACGGAAGCAATACAAAAATGGTGTAAATGCACCAATATCAATTCCAAATGTCCCAATAGCTACAAGATGAGAAGCTATTCTCTGTAATTCCCCCATTATCACTCTTATGTATTTCACACGCTCCGGGATTTCGATATTCATTAACTTTTCAACAGCTTCCACATAACCAAAATTCATATACATGGAGGCAAGATAATCCATTCTATCTGTATAAGGGATTACCATTGGATAAGTCATCGCTTCGCAGTGTTTTTCAAAGCAACGATGGAGGTAACCAATATGTGGGATAACATCGATTACAACCTCTCCATCCAGAACAACTTCTAATCTCAACACCCCATGTGTTGACGGATGTTGAGGACCCATATTCAAAACTAAGTGATCAGTCTTTAATTCAGCCATCAATATGGTACCTTCATTCCTTGATAAAATTCCTGTACTTTGTAGTCTTTGCGAAGGGGATATCCATCCCAATCATCCGGGAGGAGAATTCTTTTTAGATTATGATGACCTTCGAAAACAATTCCAAACAAGTCGTAAGCTTCCCGTTCATGCCAATCAGCACTACGCCAAACTCGCTCAACCGATGGTACAACCGGGTTTTCTCTTGGAAGTAAAACTTTCAATGTCAATTTGTGATTGTGTTTGAATGAATGTAAATGATAATATGTTGCTAAATGACCACCTACAATTTCAAATGAACCATCCTCTAATTTTTTCTTTTCACCATCGGCTAAATCGACTCCTGATAAATTCATAAGTGAATCAAAAGCTAATCTCTCATCATCTCTCAAAAAGAAACATAAATCAAGAAGTACGTTAGACGGAACAATTAGAATTTCTCCACCTATATTCGATTGAATCTCAAACTGTTCCACTGAGAATTTTTCTTTTAGAATTTCTAAGATTTCTGTTGTTGTCATATTAAACTTGTTTTTTTACATGACTTTCGTTTCTAATCTTTTCCTGGAGTTTAAGCAAACCTTCAAGGAGTGCTTCAGGTCTTGGCGGGCAACCTGGTACATATACATCTACAGGTATGACTCGATCTATTCCCTTTAATACGTGATAACCATGATTCCAATAGGGACCACCGCAAGTTGCGCAACTTCCCATGGATATGACGTACTTAGGTTCAGGCATTTGTTCATAAAGACGCTTTATTCTTAAAGCCATTTTTAATGTAACTGTTCCAGAGATAATTATAATATCCGCTTGTCTTGGACTTGGTCTTGGTATAACTCCAAATCGATCAAAATCATAATGTGATGCTGAAGTCGCCATCATTTCTATTGCACAGCAAGCTAGCCCAAATGTCATTTGCCATAATGATGAAAGCCTCGCCCAATTCATTAAATCATCGAACTTAGTAATTATTATGTTAGATTCTGTAAACTCTTTATCCAATATCCCCATTATGACTTTCCGTATTGTTCTTCAAATTCTTTCATTACCGTTTTGAGATCTTTTGGTTTCACTTCTGGTTTTACCCAATCAAGATCACCTTTACGCCATTCATATAGCATACCTAGTATCAAAATGAATAAGAATAAAAAGCCCACTAAAAATCCATAAAGCCCGAATTCCCGATAAACCAGTGCCCATGGAATTAGTAAAGTTATTTCTACATCAAAAAGAAGAAATATTAATGCGACCACATAAAATCTTACGTTAAATTTTATCCAGGGAGATCCAATTGGATTTTCACCACACTCATACGTCATTAATTTTTCTCTTGTCGGTTTTTGAGGTCTAATGATTCGATTAACTATGAAGGCAAGTGCTACGAAGATTATCGCGAGGATTAAGAAGATTAAAATCTTACCAAATTCTGTTAACATATATATAAAAATTTTGATGCAAATATATACAATGTTAGTTTACTATTCCAAACCAGTTTTTATTAGACAATTAATAACTAATGAAGAAATTTTAATTTTGTTAATAAATATAGCCTGAGTAAATAATCGAACCTGGTTTAATTTGTACTTGTTTAATGTTAAATTGTTGTGTTAATTATGAATAAAAACAAGAGTTTATTTGTTTTAATTATCATTACTAGCGTTTTTATTTTATTAAATTTTTCACTTCTAATTCACTTAAAATTTTTTTCCAGATTCAAAATTGAATACGATTATCTCAAATTAGATTTAAGAGGTTTTTTTGAGGACCAGATCTTAAAATTTATTTTTCAAACAAATTATGTTTCCACTTATGATCATAGACTAAACGAATATGATATTGATTCTATTCATCTTCAGTTAAAGATAGATTTCAATAAAAGCATTGTTCAAGGTAGAGAAAGAATTACTTTTAGATTTATCAATGAGTCTAAAAATTTTACTTCTAATCAAAAGTGTAAATATTTGATCTTACACTGCGGAAGAAACCTGAAGATAAAAAAGATAAGACTACAAATTGATAAAGATTTATATTATTATAGAAAAGGAGAGTTCTTGTTCGTTAGACTTATTAATGAAGAATTCCCACAAAGCTATACTATCTTTATTGACTATGAATTTAAGGCAAGTAAAGATTTGAATTATAAAGGATTTGTGTTTGACAAACTGAATAATCACTTCTACACGTTAAGTGAACCCTATTTTGGACGATATTGGTATGTTACAAAAGAAATTCCTTCGGATAAATTTATATTTTCCTCGGAT
Organism: uncultured Ignavibacteriales bacterium; assembly: GCA_937138605.1. Classification (GTDB taxonomy): domain Bacteria; phylum Bacteroidota; class Ignavibacteria; order Ch128b; family Ch128b; genus CAKZPH01. Next base: position 4,263 of record CAKZPH010000104.1, on the reverse strand, counting down.
ATAATTCTTCCCGATACATTATTTGCTGTTTCCAACGGAATTTTAGTCGATTCACTGAGTTTGGGGAATGGTTATAAAAAATTTGCTTACAGATCTAAATACCCTGTGTCACATTACTTAATTTTCGTGGCGGGAGGAAATTATCGCATCTTTGAACATACATATCATTACAGTGAGAAAAATCTAAAATTTCAACATCTTTTGTTTCCTGAAACATATGAACTCGCTAAAGATGACTTATATCTTTTAGAGAACATGTATGAATCATTAAGTATGTTTCTTGATGAGTATCCTTTTATAGACGAGCTTTATGGAGTTGTAGAAGTTTCCTGGCCTTATGGAGGAATGGAACATCAAACAAGAAGTGCTATTACTACTCTTGGATTTGCTAGATTTTATCCTGACATATCGTTACAAGCTCATGAATTTGCTCATCACTGGTTTGGCAATTCTGTTACATGCAAAACTTTTAATGATATATGGCTAAATGAAGGATTTGCTACATTTGCCGAAGAAGTGGCTTTCATTGATGATGTAAATCAAATTGATAAGGAAATTGAGTTGCAGGACATGCCTTATTATCACGGTAGGGTTTACGCGCCTCAAGGTTTTATTTTTTCTCGTACCGTTTATGATAAAGGCGCATGGATCTTGAAAATGTTGATGCACGAGGTTGGTGTTAATACATTTATAAAAATTCTCAGGACATATCTAAAGGAATACGAATATAGTTCTGCTTCTACTGAAGATTTTATAAATGTTGTCAATAAATTCACAAAAAAGGATTATCGAAGTTTTTTCAATCAATGGTTGTATTATAGAAATGATAAACCAAACTTTAAGATTGAATACAATTCATATAAGAAAGATAAAAATTATATTTGCATAGTGAAGTTAAGCCAAATTCAACCAAAGGAAAAATATAAAGGAACTTATTTGATAACTTTGTATTATGAAAATGACACTGAGGAAGAATTTCGAATTTCACTGGACGAAAGAGATAGAATTTTTATTTTTGAAAGAGATGAAAAACTGAGATTAGTTGGTATAGATCGATATAATGAAAATCTAGATAGGAATAATTTAGTATTAAATGAAAACTTAAAGTTTTAATAAGAAATCTTGGCAACATTAGCTTACTTTGTTTCAGACACTCATTTTGGATTTCATGAATATCCAGTGGAAAAGCCACTAATTCAAAAATTCGAATACCTTTGTAATTTAGTTACCTCAACAAAAGGTGAGCTTTACATTCTTGGAGACTTATTTGATTATTGGTTTGAATATAAAACGGTAATACAAAAAAATTCCTACAGAATCTTATCATGCCTCGAGCACATGGTTGAAAACAAAATTGATGTTTATTACGTTATTGGTAACCATGATTTTTCACATCGTGATTTGTTTGAAAAACAGCTGGGCATAAAAATTTTCGAGAAATTCATTTCAAAAGAAATTAACAGTAAAAAATTTTTTCTTGCTCACGGTGATGGTTTGCTTGATAATGACAAAGGCTATTTGATACTCAAATCCATCGTTCGAAATAAAAAACTTCAATCACTATATTCGAAGTTACATCCTAACATAGGCATCTCCCTTGCAAAGTATTTCTCAAAAGTTTCACGTAATCATACGGCTAATCGTGATTATGGTCCAATTGATTTTATGTTAAAATTTTCTACTCAAAAAATAAAAGAAGGATATGATTATGTAGTACTTGGTCACTCCCATCGAGTTGTTAATGAAAAGATCAATCGTGGCTTTTATATTAACTTAGGAACATGGCTTATAAAACCTACTTATGGAATCTTCAATGGTGAAAAATTTGAAATAATTGAATTTTAACATGGCATCAAAAAAAAATTCAAGAGAAGAAATCTATCGTTATTTGAAGAATGGCGAATTCAGAAAAAAAACTCTTAGAAATTTTTACAAGAAACATACAAAAGCCATTAACATTTCACTCATTGTTTTTACTTTTCTTTTCGTTTTTTTTATCATCTACATTCTTAGTGGATTACCTTCTTTTGAAGAACTAGAAAATCCAAAACCAATCCTCGCTTCGAACGTTTACTCTGATGATGGAAGTTTACTTGGACAATTTTTCATCCAAAACCGAATTGAAGTTGGCATCGACTCAATTCCGAAACATCTGCTTGATGCTCTCATTGCTATAGAAGATAGAAAGTTTTACTCTCACTGGGGAGTTGATATTGATAGAATTTTAAAAGCCACCATTTTAAATATTGTTACACTTTCTAAAAGAGGCGGGGGAGCAAGCACGATAACTCAGCAATTAGCAAGAAACTTATATCGTCTTATTGAAAGAGAAAAAAACATTTTTGCCATTGGGGTACGAAAAATTCGTGAAATGATTACAGCTGTTCAGTTAGAAAAAAACTTTACTAAAGAGGAAATCCTTGAGATGTATTTAAATACAAGCTACTTTGGTCGTGGTGTCTATGGAATTGAAACCGCTGCAAGAAATTACTTTAGTAAAAATGCTAAATATTTGACACTTAAAGAATCCACAATTCTTATCTCGTTACTACGAAATCCAACTTTTTATGATCCAATTAGAAATCCTAAAAATTCTTTTGGCCGCTCAAATTTGATTCTAAAGATAATGTTTGAAAACGATTACATAACAGAAAGAGAATACAAACAAGCCCTGAGCGAAAAGGTCACGTTCAAGAAAGCTCCTGAATTTACCTCTACCATCGCCCCTCACTTTCTTGAATACGTCCGTCAACAACTCACTCAAAAACTAGGTGAACACAAACTTGATCTGTATAAAGATGGACTAAACATCTATACTACGATAAATTACAAAATGCAAAAATATGCTAACGAGGCTGTCCGCGAGCACTTAGAAGAGTTTCAAAGAACCTTTGAGAAATCTTGGAACTGGGATAAGAACAAAGATATCTTGGAATATTTTATAAAGAAAGCCATCACTTCAAATCAAGAATTCATATCTGCTGAAAATGAGGAAGAAAGAAAAGTAATTGAACAAAAACTGCGTAATGATCAACGTTTTATCGACTCAGTTAAGCACGATGCTCTAAAAATTGAAGTAGGTTTCGTTGTACTTGATAATAAAACCGGTCAAATTAAAGCTATGGTTGGTGGTTCAAATCCAAATTTTATGTATGGATTAAATCACGTAACTCAAATCAAAAGGCAACCCGGTTCTGCATTCAAGCCAATTGTTTATGCTGTTGCAGTTGATAATGGTTTTCCTATTGCTGGTGAAGTTCTCAACGAACCAATAACAATTCGTACAGGAAACAAAACCTATTCACCTAAAAATTCGGATGGCAAATATGGTGGTTACCTGAACCTTCGTCGAGCTTTAGCTCTTTCTGTCAATGTTGTCTCCGTGAGATTAATTTATGAAGGGTTAGCACCTCTTAATGAAATTCCTGTTTATGCAAAACGCCTCGGCATTAGAAGTCCAGTTGCACCATACTATTCTATTGCTCTTGGAACATCTGAAGTTTCACCATTAGAATTGACCTCTGCTTTTGCCACATTTGCTAATAATGGTGTTTATAATGAACCTATTGGCATTCTCAAAGTGGAAGATAAAAACGGTCTTTTAATTGAGGAATTTAAAAATGAGATGCGTCTTGCTATTTCACCTCAAACAGCATATTTAATGACTGAGCTTATGCAAGGTGTACTTGACTTTGGAACAGCTGTCGGTATTCGCCGGTTTTTTAATCTCCCCGCAGCTGGTAAAACTGGCACAACTCAAGATTTTACTGATGCCTGGTTTGTTGGTTATACTCCAAATCTATGTGCTGGAGTTTGGGTTGGATTCGATGACCAGCATGTAAAATTCACCGGTTGGTATGGACAAGGTGCAAGAGCCGCTGCACCTATTTGGGCACGCTTCATGGCTAAAGTTTATAGCGATCCCAAAATAACTTTACCTTTTGAATACTTCAACGAACCCGAAGGTATTGTGTCAGTAACTTTTTGCGAGGAATCCCTAAGAAGCGGTACACCTAAAATCGCCACTGACTACTGTCCATCAAAAATTACTGACATAATAAGCTCGAAATTCCAATACGATTATTGCGATATCCATACGTCACGAGATTATATACCACTGGAAGTCGATACTAGCAAAGTAAAGATCGATTGGTAAAACTCTTTTGATATTATCACTATCATCATATTTAATTACTCAGTTAAACTGTTTGATAATATACAATCCTTATAATTTTCAAATTTTTAACCTGAGTCAAGATTAAA
>CAKZPH010000103.1 GCA_937138605.1 uncultured Ignavibacteriales bacterium | reverse complement strand
TAATTTACCACATTCTAAAAACCAAAAATCAAACAAATTCTATTTTATTAATATAAGCTTTTTCGTATTCACATAATTTCCTGCGTTTAATCTGTATAAATAAACTCCCGAACTCAGTCCGACCTTATTTGCATCGAGTTCAATCTCATAACTTCCTGCATTTTGCGTTTCATTAACAAGCTGAATAATCTCTCTTCCAACTAAATCATAAATGGAAATTTTCACATCACATGCTTGATTCAAATCATATTTTATTTTAGTTACTGGATTAAATGGATTTGGATAATTTTGATATAAATTCGTCAATTCAGGCAAATAGTTCACCCTAATCTTTAAAGAATTTATTTGAGAATTTTCAATAATTAGTTCTTCATCCGGCTTTAAGCTTTTATTTATTTTGCCAAATTCATTCTCAACTGTTATAGAATACTTAGATGATTTAATTTTGATAGGATAGGTTGCTCCTTGAATTAGAATTGTATTTTCTCCATCAATTGTGGATATAAATCTATTTCCTTCAAATCTTACATCAAAAACTTCATGCGGTGGTGATGGTGGTAATTCATTAAATAATAACTTTGATTTATCGCTTAAATAAAGTCTTGATACATTATTTAGATCATCCGTGATTATAATCTCTCCAAATTCCGAAAAGGAATTAAGTACTTCTTTCCCCGATCGATTGTTCAAGTTGCTTGGAAAGACCAACTCACCATCTTGACTCATTTTAACCCAGTATCCTTTTCCTCTTTCAATTGTTGAAGCTGCAAAATAACCTGCATTATATCCAAAGAAGTATGACTGAATTATATTTGGTGGCACTGTCGTAATTGAAGTAACGCTAACATTGTTATTAAAACCACCAATTAAATTCCAACCTCCTTTCACTAAAATAACTTTGTTCTCTATCGGCAAGCCACATAACGTTAGTTGTTCTGGTTGTGAAAATTTAACCCAATAACCTGAGCCATTTCTTAATGTGTCAAAACTTACATATCCTAAATATTGATTGAATCCAAAAGCACTGGATGTTGCAGTTGGAAAAACATCCGATTTTGACATATTAGTTCTTGAAACAGGTACAGAAACTAGATTCCAATTTGATTGCACATCAAAACTTACACATAGTTTATTTCTTATTGTAAACACAGAATCACTTAAATCAAATACATTTGGATCTTCAAGGCTACTAATCTTGATTTTACATTGTTCTGAATGATAGTTTCCAACCAGCCAATCAAATTCACCACTTGCAGCAGTAGTGGAATTTACAATCGTTATCCAACTCAATCCATTATTTGTCGATAACTCAATCTTAACCGAAGTAATATTAGTTGCCACCCACCTAATTTTTTTTGTTTGACCCCAGTACCATACTTCACCACCGTTTGGTGAAGTGATTTGGATGGTTCTCGTGATCACAAGTCCACCAGATAATAGAGCCACATTACCAAGATTTGAACCTACAATCATTTCTGTTGAGCCGTTTCCATCAATATCAGGAACAATTGCTACCTCCCTTGCTTGTGTGTTACCACCAAACGAGTACAAAGCAAGTTCGTTTCCATTACTCCCATTAACAATTAATGCACCTTGATTTTGAACTGCAAATATAACGTCATTGCTTCCATCTCCGTTTAGATCTGGTACAACATCAACGCCCATAGTATTTCCTGTACTTTTCGACCAAATTAATTCACCAGTTGCACCATTTAAGCATCTTGCTCCTCCAACTAATAGTGATATTACAACCTCTGCAACACCATCACCGGTAACATCTGGTAATATTTTCATTTGAGTTGGTGCAGAACCACCCGTTGAATACTGCCACACCATCCCACCATTACTTCCATTTAGACGATACACCGGTCCCCAAAAAGCTCCTGCGATTACATCCTCCCGAGTTGAGGAAACTGGAAATCTAATTACTTCTTTAGCTCCACCAGTAGAAGATGCCACTGAAAATCCCCATAAAAAAGAACCATTTAATCCACTTAGTGCAACAAACCTATATTGTGGCTCACCAACCGTCGCAATTACGTCGGGAACATTATCATTATTTATATCTCTAATGGCAGTTACTCCATGTGTAAACCCACCTATTAAATATTGCCATATAATTTGTCCATTAATTCCATTGAAAAGATAGACCGTTCGCCTACCGCCAACCCCACCAGTTTGTGCTGCACTTGATGCTGCTATAACATCTGGAACACCATCACCATTAAAATCAGTTGTCGCATCCACTCCAGTTATATCCCCTAAAGAAAAGCTATCTGGATGGTCAGTTCCAAACTTCCAAAGCATTGCACCTGTTTTTCCATTAATAGCATAAACAGTTTCATTTCCACCACCTGTTCCAATAACTACATCATTAAATCCATCGTTATTCATGTCACTTGCAATTGAAAGCGCCTTTTGATATGAATAATCACCAGCGGAGCCAATCGAGCCAGCGCTTGAGCTGGAAATGTACGTATTAAATGACCAAAGTGTGTCATTCGTACCAGAAGAATTTCCATTCAAAGCAACTGTCCAATAATTCTCTGTACATACGATAACATCTGCCTTACCATCGTTATTTATATCATTTATTGCCCTGACACCCTTCACAGTTCTAAATGTATTCGATACTGGATGATTTGGAATAGTATGGACCCATAATGGTTGACCTAGTGGAATATTTTGCAATTCTCCAATACCGGTACAAAAAACTTTTGCTTGTGGCATATTTGAAGAATTGTTGAACAAAATTAATGTATCTGAAATCGCTCCAATTATATTTGGTTTGAACCAAACTTTTATATTTACAAAACCATTCGGAGGGATTGTTACAGGTAAGCTTGTTTCTACGTAATAATCTGGCTTAGATGATGTCCAACCTGAAATAATTATAGGTGAAGTACCTTGATTATCAATTCGTAGATATCTCAGGTTTGTGCTCGATATTCTTTTCGTTCCAAAATTTATTGAAGTAGGTAAACTTATTATTCCTGAACTATACGTTCCCGTCCCAATCAAACGAATCACTTGAACATTTCTTGTAATATCGTTATGATAGATATACAAACTAGCAGTATCTTGTATAGGTGCTGTTGGAGTATAAAATATTTTAAAGTTCGAAAATGAGTTAGGATTTATGGTTAATGGAGTGGAAATATTTGTAGTAAATTTATTAGAATATAAAAATCTAACGCTATCAATTCTCAAAGGAGCATTCCCTTGGTTAAGAATAGTTGCTGTAACTTCTCCAGTCGTTCCAATTATTACATATCCAAAATCAAAAAATTTTGTTTGTACATTAATAGATGGATTTCCCATACCACTTAAATCGAATTTGAAAATACTGCGACCAGTCGATGCCCCGACTGGTTCTGCGAGTAAGTAAAGATAACGCCCATCCCAGGCGAGACCACGAGGATTTTGTCTTTGAGACGGTTGCTCAGGAACACGGAATGAAAATAAAGTGTCTTTTGTAGAAATTCTAACTGCATAAATCTTTTCTTCATCCCCATCAAATCCATCCATAACATAAAACAATGTATCACCTTTTATTGCAATTCCTGTTGGCTGTATTCCAAAAGTTCTAATAGTATCAATAACCTGACTTGTATTTATATTAATCTTATATAGAGCAGCATCAGCATTCGGATAGTAAACAGAAGCCCATATATGTCCATCATATCCTAAACCCCCAAGATAAACACTGGAAGCCGTAGGCCAACTGAGTGAATCAAGAACCTGTCCTGTTGAAGAAATTTTAATTATTCTACAACGAGCAGTATATCTCTGAACAAAATAAAATTCAGAGCCTCCAATAGTTAATCCCTGACTTGAATTTACATGTTGATGGCTAAAGATTATGCTATCTACTACATTACCTAAGGTATCCACAGCATAAAGACGTGCCCCTAAATTTCCCGTAGAATAATAACTTGACACCCACAACAAACCTCCCCTATAAACTAATCCATAACCATTATTAAAAAAGTTATTATTCGGAAGATTAATTACTTGGACAAGTGTTTGAGATTCCAGAGTTAAATTTATTACTAAAATGAAAAATGTTACTAATAAACGAAAATAACGATTCATTTTGTCATCTCCATTATTTAAATAACCAATTCAATTTTAACAAATAGAAATTAAAAAGCAATTTATAATTACTAAATATGCCTTTTATTCATTGAAAATGAATTTAAACTCCTATAATAACAAATAACCGTAATCAGTTGGTACAACTACTTTTTTTTGCCAGGAATAAATTTATATCTTTGAAAAATCTAAACATAAATTAAAATTATAGTATACTATGAATTTTCAATCACCTGAAAACATTATCAGATTGATTCAATTCATGCTTGCACCTGCTGTGATGCTTTCAGCCTGTGGTCTTCTTCTTTTAGGCATAAATAATAAATATTCATCCATAGCCAATAGAATTAGACTTTTAAATGATGAGAGAAGACGATATATTAACAAAATAAAAGAAGGTAAGGAACTAGATTTTATCGAAATGACAAGATATGCTAGCTTACGCCAACAACTTAATCATCTTTTCAATAGACTAGAACTGGTACGTAACTGCGTTATATCGTATTCGTTGGCAATATTCCTCTTTATCTTAACTTCTTTTTTAATTGGACTTGAATTCTTCTTCGATTTGAAAATCGCAACGATCTTAATGACAGTAACTTTCACCTTAGGGATGCTTACTGTTGGCACTGGAATTCTCTTCGCACTTCTCGAAACAACACAAGGATTCAAAGTAATTGAAATCGAAATAAAAGCTGAAGAATAAAACTAATTAAAGAGGTGTAACATCTATGAAAAATATCATATTTTTTCTCATCCTAACATTTTCTTCATCATTAATGTTAAACGGTCAGAGTGTTCAAGACTTAATCAAAAAATGTGACGAATACATTGAAGTTAAATTTGATAATGTTAACGCTTTGAAAACAATTGAACAAGCGTACAAAATAGAACAAAATAACTTTGAAGTGCTTTGGCGAATGTCCCGTGCATACGTTGATTATGGAGAACATTTGCCATCAAAAACAAGTGCGGAAAAAGAACAACAACTGAAAATGTTTGAAAAAGCCTTAGAGTTTGCAGAAAAAGCTATTCAGGTTAGTCCGAACAATTCCATTGGATATATTCGTAGAGCTATTGCGAACGGCAAAATAGCTTTATTTAAAGGTGTATTTAAATCAATAGGCCTTGTTAATGCTGTTAAACAAGACTGCGAAAAAGCCATTGCCTTAAATAACGGCGGTGACATTCAACAGAGTGTTGCACTTTTCGTTTTAGCTAGAGCCCATTCAAAAGTTTGTGAAAGACCAAAGTTCGCAAGAAATCTTATTGGATTAGGATGGGGCGACCGAGAAGAAGCAGCTAAACTTTTCGAGAAAGCAATTAAAATAAGACCCAACTTCATTATGTACAGATTAGAAGCTGCAAAAAATTTTATTGGAATGGAAAATTACCAAAAAGCAAAAGAACATTTAAGTGTAATTCAAAATTTACCCAAACTTGACGAAGATGATGATGAATACCGTGCTGAAGCACGAAAACTCCTTGACGAAATTAAAAATAAATAAAACTTAACATTAAAAAATTATGACTGATCATCACAACTTGATGGTCGGTCTTATTTTATATGTCGCATTAAAGTTTCATAACTAATATCATCAAATCTAGAAATAAAACTCTCTTCAACATTTTCTTTTAGAATAAAGCTCGTGCCATTATTTTTTAATACTGTGCTACTACTATATTAATTTTGCATTAATATATTTTTCGCAAAAACGTTTTCTAATTATTTGTTCCTCAGCTGCACGGGACAGTTAAAACTTAAAATTCCTTTCCAATACACTCGACAGTCATAAAGATTGATTCCCAAAATTTGATTAAATTTAAACACGATTAACATTTAATTACAGTAACGTAACAAATCTAAGTGCTTTAGTCTTTTATTCAATTTATTAAGACAAACAAAAAAAGATTAGAATGAACACAATTAATGATACCATCTGCGCTCCGATTACTGCAAATGGCATTGGTGCCATTTCGATTATACGAGTCAGCGGACCAAGAGCTCTGGAAATCGGTGATAAAATTTTTATTGGAAAAAAACGACTATCAGATTCGCCTTCTCATAGAATTTATTACGGCCGATTAATTAACGACATAGACGATGTTTTAGTTTTTGTGTTTCGCCAACCAAACTCTTATACAGGGGAAGATACGATAGAAATTTCACACCATGGGAATTTTCTGATTTCAAAGAAAATCATTCAATTATTGATGGAATACGGTGCCAGACTTGCCGAGCCAGGTGAGTTTACGAAAAGAGCCTTTTTAAACGGCAAAATTGATCTACTTCAAGCAGAGGCTGTGTCCGAAATTATCCAATCAAGATCGGACGTCGCTGTACGAAGTGCACGAAAGCAATTGGACGGATTTTTATCAAATAAAATCAAAGTAATAAGAGATTATCTAATAGAAGTATCTGGTTTACTTGAATTAGAACTTGATTTTGTAGAAGAAGATGTTGAATTCGTTGATAAGGAAACTGTTGTTCAAAAAATCGAATTGATAATAAAACAAATTGACGATTTGCTTAAAACATTTCAAACAGGGAAATACGTTTACGAGGGTATCAACGTCCTCATATTAGGAAAGCCCAATGTAGGTAAATCTAGTTTGTTAAATAGAATTCTAAATGATGATAGAGCAATAGTTAGCGACATTCCCGGGACAACTCGAGATATTATTAAAGAAGAAATATTTATTTATGGTACATTATTCCGATTTTTTGATACAGCCGGTCTAAGGAAATCAACAGATATAATTGAAGAGGAAGGGATTAGACGAGCTCGAATGCTATTCGAAAAAGCAGATATTGTTGTTCATTTAGTAGAATTTGATAATATTGATGAAAACCTCAACGATTTTAACTTACATGCATCTAATAAGTACATCATAAAAGTAGTGAACAAAATAGATACTTTAACAAATGAACAAGTTTCGAAAAAATTTAGTAAGGATATGATCTATATATCAGCTTTAACAGGTTATGGTTTAGAGAATTTATTTGAAACTTTTAAGAACTTTGCTTTAGAAAAAAATGTTTACTCTGAGGATTTAGCTGTAATCTCAAACGTTCGTCACTATGAAGCTTTGATACAAGCGAAAAACTCACTCATAAATGCCATTGAAAGCTTAAGACAAAATTTTTCAAATGAGTTCGTATCAGTGGACCTAAGAAAAGCTGTGAATTCTTTGAAGGAGCTGACTGGCGAAATTACTTCTGAAGAAATTCTAAATTCAATATTTGCAAAATTTTGTATTGGAAAGTAAAAATTTTCACGTGAAAACTGACATGAAAAGCTATTATGACATTATAGTTATTGGTGGTGGACATGCCGGAATAGAAGCATCGGCCGCAGGTGCCCGAATGGGATTAGAGGTTGCTCTTATCACAATGGATAAAAATGCCATTGGGCGAATGTCATGTAATCCTGCTGTTGGAGGAACAGCCAAAGGGCATTTAGTCAGAGAAATCGATTCTCTCGGAGGATTGATAGGTCAACTTGCTGATAGGACCGGAATTCAATTTAAAATGCTTAATAGGTCTAAAGGTCCTGCAGTATGGTCTCCACGTTCGCAAAACGACCGTGCGCTATATTCACTTGAAGCATTAAAACTTTTAACACAAATTCCAAATCTTGAAATATTAGAAGGAATTGTAACAAAATTAACTATAAAAAATCGTAGAATTGAAAGTGTTTTTCTAAACGATGTTGAAATAAAAACTAGGGCTGTTATAATTGCAGCAGGTACATTCTTGAATGGTAAAATGTTTACGGGAAGAGTACAAACTGAAGGCGGCCGCTACGGTGAACCAAAAGTTGCTGGACTTACCGAATTATTAAACGAAATGGGATTTATCAGCGGAAGACTTAAAACAGGCACTCCTCCAAGACTTGATAAAAGGACTATTGATTTCACATCACTTGAAGAACAAAAAGGGGACGAGGAACCACAATTCTTCTCTTATTTGACTGATAACTATTATCTACCACAAGTTTCATGTTATATTACTTATACCAATCAAAAAACTCATGAAATACTACGACAAGGATTTTTAGATTCACCTCTCTTTACTGGAATAATTAAAGGTGTTGGCCCAAGGTACTGTCCATCCATTGAAGATAAAATCTATAGATTTAGTGATAAGGATAGACATCATCTATTCTTAGAACCAGATGGTTTAAATTCCGATCTAATATACGTTAATGGTTTCTCTTCAAGTCTGCCAGCAGATATCCAATTGAAAGCAATTCGTACCGTTCCAGGTTTACAAAAGGTGGAAATGATCCGTCCAGGTTATGCTGTTGAATATGATTTTTTTCCACCATACCAGGTAGACTTAACCTTAGAAACAAAACTTGTAGAAGGGCTATATTTTGCAGGACAAATTAACGGGACTTCTGGTTACGAAGAGGCTGCAGCTCAAGGTATTATTGCAGGAATCAACGCCGCACTTAAAATCATGAATAAAGACCCATTAATATTAAAGCGAAACGAAGCTTATATTGGTGTCTTAATAGATGACTTAGTAAACAAAGGCACTGATGAACCCTATCGTATGTTTACCTCTAGAGCGGAATATAGATTAAATTTACGACAAGATAATGCTGACCGCCGTCTTATTAAATATGGTTATGAACTCGGCCTAATTCCAGCTTGGGCGTATGAACATGTTAAAAAGAAGGAACAAGAAATTCACAGAATTTTGGAGTGGTCAAATATTACATATCTGAAACCTGAAATAGCCAATGAAATCCTGAGAAAATATAATAGCCCCGAAATCGATCAGAGTGAAAACATATCAAAATTAGTCAAAAGAAAGGATGTGAAATTAACAGAATTACTGGAAAAATCTGAATATAGATTTAATGAGGATCCAAAGATTTCAAAAGAGGCTATCTTTCAAGCAGAGATTGAACTGAAATATGAGGGTTATATTAAGAGACAAACTGAAGATATTCAAAAGTTCTTAGAAAATGAGAATATTCTGATACCAAAAAATTTTGACTATTCAAAAATCAAATCTCTTTCTATGGAAAGTAGAGAAAAATTAGAAAAAATCAAGCCTGCTTCATTAGGTCAAGCAAGCAGAATTTCGGGCATTAGAGTTACAGATTTATCAATTCTACTTGTTCATCTAAAGTAATCTTTTACATTTTCACGTGAAAAATTTAATAAAAAGACTTGAAGAATTATTAGAATTAAACGAAATAAAACTATCTCTTTTGCAAATTGGCTTATTAGAAAATTATGTTCATAATTTGCTACACTTTAATAAGCAAATAAATTTAATTTCCAAAAACGACGAAAAATATATATATGAACGTCACATCATTCCTTGTTTAATTTTTTCAAGGTTGTTCGAAAACTTTGACCAATTAGTTTTGGACATAGGCACGGGCGGTGGAATGCCGGGACTGATATTTGCCATATACCATCAAAAATCACTCTCAACACTGATTGATTCGAAAAACAAGAAGATTCGAGTAGTCAGAAATATCGTCCAAAAGATTGGTTTGGACAATGTCTTGGCTATTTGGACACGAGCGGAAGACCCAATGTTTATAAATCAGTACAAAAAAAGTTTCAATTTAATACTCAGTAGGGCTACAGCGGATTTAATGACCTTAATTAAATATTCCACACCCCTTGTCAAAGATATTAAATCTAAATTAGCTGTAATGAAGGGCGGTGATGAATTAGATGAGGAAATTGATTTAGCAAAAAAACATTTTGGTTATATTGCAATTAAAAAAATTCCTTTAAGTTATTTACCAGAGAACCCGAACAACTGTAACAAAAAATTTGCAGTTATTGTGGAGAATTTAGATGAAGGATAGTAAACAAGTATTCGAAGAAATAAAAAACCTACTCACAGAAAAAAGAAATCCTAACACAATGGATATAGATTCAAAAACTACTTTAGAAATTCTAAAGATAATTAATGATGAAGATAAAAAAGTACCCTTTGCTGTAGAGAAAGAGATTCCATACATTGCTCAAACTGTAGAAATGGTAGTTGAATCTTTTAAAAATGGGGGAAGATTACTTTATTTTGGAGCTGGCACAAGTGGCAGAATAGGTGTTGTTGATGCTGCAGAATGTCCACCAACCTTCGGAACTCCACCTGAAATGGTACAAGGCTTCATTGCTGGTGGAAAAGAAGCGATGTTTGTTGCTCAGGAAGGAGCTGAAGATAGAGAAGAAAATGGAGCAAATGATGTTATTAAGGCGGGTGTAAATTCAAAAGATACAGTAATTGGAATAGCAGCAAGCAGACGTACCCCTTACGTAGTCGGAGCCATAAAAAAAGCAAAAGAATTAGGAGCTAAAACAGTTTTTATTACCTGTAATCCTAGAGCAGAATTTAATATAAAGGAAGTGGATGTAGCAATATGTCCAGAAGTGGGACCTGAAGTAATTATGGGCTCAACTAGAATGAAAAGTGGAACTGCACAAAAACTTATACTTAATATGATAACTACAACTTCCATGATACGTATTGGAAAAGTTTACGAAAATATGATGATTGATCTTCAAATGACAAATCAAAAATTGGTTGAACGAGCTAAAAGAATATTGATGATCATTACTGGTATATCTTATGAAGAGGCTACTAAATATCTTCACGAAGCAAAAGGAAATGTTAAAATTGCAATTGTAATGATTAAAGCAAATGTAGGATATGAAGAAGCGAAAAGAAGACTAAAACTTAGTGATGGCTTTGTAAGAAAAG
>CAKZPH010000102.1 GCA_937138605.1 uncultured Ignavibacteriales bacterium | reverse complement strand
CCATTTAATCGATCTTTTGAAAAATTCGAAAACCATTTTTGCTTTTGAAGCTTGATTTGTAGATTGAGCTGTATCCTGAGCAGGCTTCGGTTGATTTTGAACCATTCCTGGATAAGGTATCTGCTCATCATCATCTATGATTTGTCTGCTTCTACCTCTGCTTCTTGGATCTGGTTGTGATCTTTGCGGTGTTAAATCATCCTTGAAAAGTGGTTCAAATATCTGACGCCATCGTACATTCAAGCCCAGATTTATGCTATTACCCCAGCTAGCACTTCGACCTAACTCAACTTGTTGAAAATTATTTTGCCAGCGATAATCAACAGAATACCCTGCTTGTAACGTGATGAAATTATTTAGTTTAAACAAGGATGGAAAAACCGGCTGAAATCTCAATTCAACTCTCTGATTGAAAGCATAATCCCTGCCGAATAAATTTTTACCAAATATATCTTTGAAAATTTCTCTATCACTTCTTTGAATTTCAATGATTGAGTCTCTTCCAGCAGTTGATTTAATTGTATCAAGTTTTGTTTCTAAATGAGCGTAAGTACTTCCAAAGTCGATTGAATAGTTAAAGACAGGATTCAAATAGCCACCATCAGAAAATCTCCACCCGAATTGTAGTCCACGAGTTAACCTAAAGTCTCTTTGAAAAAGTGGTCGTAGTGGATCTGTTCTTGTTGCACTTGTATTTCTATTTCGATTAACATTTAAATTCATTCCAATGTTAGTTGGTGAATAAAAGATTCTATAATTTTTAAGGTCTGGTATAATCTCAAACAAAGTTCCAATGACTGGAACATCAACAATTTTAATGTAATTAGCAGGCGAAAACATTAATGAATATTGTGTGGTGAAATTCCATAACCAGGATCGTTGTGATTCAATTTGTGGATTACGTGAAAATGTTCTACTGTAATTAAATCCAAATCCCAAATTGTTCCAGAAATATTTTACAAAGAAGAAATTGGAAGGAACAAAAAGCTTGAAGGATGAAACTGACCAGTTCTCAGTAATAGAATAACTTTCAGATGAAGTTCGTAATCCTTCGGAAATTCTTTTTGCTGTTTCTGTATCATAACCTTTTTCAAGTAAACGATTATAATTCTGTTCAACTGCTTCGTTTACAAGTATATCTGTATTTGGCAAATAAAGTGGTTGATCAATGGATTCATTTCTCGAGTAATTAAGAGTTAATGCACTGCCTCTCATAGAAAGTGGAAGAAACTTAGCAAAGTCAATTGATCCCGAGAATCCCCAGCTTGTTCTTAAAACTCTACTTCCAAATCTTTGTTCAATTGCATGGAAAAAAGGATTTTGTTTCCTGTAATTAAAATTCAAACGAATTAAATCACCAAAGTTCAATGAAGCACTACCTGTGTATGCCCACCCCTCTCTATCATCTGCACCGATTAATCTCAATTCATTAATCCATAAATCTCCATTTAAGAATCCAAGTGAATCTCCTGCATCTGAAGTTCGCTCATAAGCTACACCAACCATAAACATCTGAACTTGAGTTAAACTAGGATTCCCCTTTATACCATAAAATGCACCTGCAGGACCATCCTCAATTGGAATTTTCACTATTTGTGTGATGGAATCTCTTTTTTGTTTTATTGCGGTAATTTCTGAAAATTTTATTGAAATGTTATTCCAATCTTTTCTTATTGGTTCGCGATATTCATAATAGTTATTGCTATCCACACCAAATCTTACGATTATATCCCCATTCTTTAATTCATCCTTGCCGTGATAATACAATTTCATTTCCTGATAGTTAAAAACATCCATTGGACGGAACAAAACTTTGATTGCAAATGTGGCGTCACCTTTTCTAAGATTATGTACTCGCATAAGAAGTGACTGTTCGTTTTTATAAATTTTTTCCGTCCCTGTTGTTTGTTGTGTTCTATCAAGTTCTCGCCCTACATCCGGTGGACTGTAATAATATGGTGAGTTATCTTCTATGTTAACAACGGAAAGACTCAATCTTTCATCATCTTTAATAGCCTTACGCCATTGATTCCCAACGAGATTAAATTCAGCAATACGAATGTACATACTATCGTCCAAACCAGTCATCCACAATCGAATCATCTCAATGTTTGTAAAACTTGGATCACCTATTTTCAATTTAAAATCATTTAATGGAATTCTTAATTGATACCATCTTGTTCTAACTCCACCTCCAACAATGTATGGATTAGTTGCGCGATTTGTATCAAGCGGAATTTCATATTGAAAGTAACTATTGACTAAATCAAGAACACCATTACGATTTAAGTCTTCTGTATCAGGAAATCTTCCCGCTTCTGTTAATGAAGCATTACCCTCTGTTCCATTAATTCCTGTATAGTCACCAGAACCCAGATTAAATTTGAAATTATCTCCACTCGGATCTGATCCTAAATTTGGATAAAGTTGACGTTCTATATCATCAGCAATTCCATCAAGTCCTACATCCTCTCCTTGGTCGATCAAATCGTTGAAGTTTCTATCTTCTGTATCAAGCTTTTTATTTGGAATAATATCTTCTGTAATTCTTCCTAAATCTAAAAATAACTTTGCGTTCTGAGGTACTTTTACAGGTAAGAACCAGAATTCAATAAATTCGATATTCTGTTCGAGAAAATTACTGGCAGTGGAAGAAAGAATTTTCATAAGTCCACCCCAGTTTCTATTAGGAATATTTAATTCGGGATAATAATTAAACTCTCCTCTCGATAGAGGTGAGTAAGCAATATCGAGAACTGTTACCTGTTCATTTCCTCGTGCTACTGTTTTCTCAGGCCAAATTTGAGTAACAAGCACATCACTTGGCAGTCTGTTAAACCAAAAAGTTCTTGCTTTATATTTCATAATCGCCGTATCCAGCGGATTAATCAACCAGGGATAACCTCTAGGTGGAGAGGCATATTTCCATGAAGTGTAATGAACGCCAATTGACATAATTTGTTTAGAACCTTCAAAATCATCAATGTAAGCAACGCTTTTACCTCGATCACTTGCTATTGGACTTTTCTTTGTATTGGGATCAGGATTAATATAAGCAGCCTCACCACTTAGAGATAAAACTGACATATCTCTTGTGGATACGATCTTATTAACAAGATTAGTAAGAAAAGGAAGCTCAAAAGACGTTCTCGTATCAATACCAAAAATTGTATTCTCAATCGGTTCCTCGCCTACTCTAACTTTATCAGTTAAAGTTTGTTGATTTAGTGTGAGCATTGAAAAACCAAGAAATGAACGTGGCCCTAAATCTAATTCACCACGCAAACCAAAGAGAGATTTTGCCGCTAATTGAAAGAGAGTATTTTCTTCATATGATATACGTAAATCTGCATTAGGAAGAAGAGCTTGCTCGTTTCTAATAATTAATTGACCTGTGTTGTAATCTACGATATAATCAACATTAGCAATGAGCTCCCGACCCCCAAGACGAACTCTTACACTCCCTTCAACAATATTAAATCCAAGATTGAAAACCGATGATGCAGTACCTGAAGATTTTCCAACAATTAAAAATCTATCTTTTGCAGTGTTTAACTGAGCAATAGCTTTTAATGTATCGTATACATCATAAAATGCTAGGGAATCTGGTATTATTGATGGACGATTTCTTCCGAATGGTTGTAACACTGGAAATATAATTTCTCCGGTTTCAGTGTTAATTGTGATACCTAGTCGGAAATCAAATTTACCATCAGGTCTTGGATTATCTGAATCATCAACTTTATCTAAACCGAAAGCATTAAGTAATTTTACACCATTTAGATCGTCTCGTGCTTCTTGTCCAGGTTCACGATAAACTATGTTCAATTCGAAACCTTCTTTCTTGATGTTTCTCAGTCCAAGTGGATATATATTTCGTAACTGAAGCTTCCAGGCTGTTTTGTATTGTGGTTGAAGATTAGCTGGTTTGATTAATTTCAAAACAAGAGTTACTGTATCAGGTACATCTGTAACAAATTCACCATAAAAAATGTCATTTTCACTTCCGGGGGCGCCTTCCATTCTATATGCAACTGCAATTGCATCTGTTTCTAGTATTTGAGTTCTGAAAGTAATGTAACCTGTTTCATAGTGAATAATGTAATCAGAGGATTCAAGCTTGACAAAACGGCCAACTTCAATTTGCCCTGGAACTGCATCAATATTTCCTCTAAGAGACTCATCATACTTTTCATTTCTGCTTCGCGATGGGAGGTATATATAAGCATTTACTTTTCTTTCCTTAGGATTAGGTAATCCAGTTATTGTTTTCCAAACTTCGATATCTTTTATTCTGTAATATTCCACCGGTATAGGAGTTGGATTTCCATACCACTTATTAAATATATTAAGATTTGCAGACGTATCAGCGTAAATTGTATCAACAAAGTAATGATTGGTGGAATATTGGTATGCATGAATTGTAAAACTTTGAGCCTCAGCTCCACCTGAAAGTATTTTTTCCCTTACCTCACCCTTTTTCTGACTTGCAAGAGCAGTTAACATTAAAGGACCAAGTTGCATTCTGGCCTTTACACCAAAAAGAGCTTCTCCGCCACCAACCAATGGTGAAGTTTGCAATGAAACATTTCCTGCTTCAACACTTTGAACAATCTCATCTGTATAACCGGTGTATTTTATCTTCAGTTGATTTTCATATTCAAAGGTATTTTGTGTATTCCAGTCTGCCATTATGTTTAGTTTATCACCAATAGTACCGTTGATGTTTATTTGAACATCCTGCTTAAAGTTTGGTTCGTTTCTAACATTACCAAGAAGTGAAGCTGTTACTCCTTCTGTTCTTTCATTTCGCCAACTTCCATCAATTGTAACCGCTCCACTTATTCGTAAGTTTATCTTAGGTGGACCGAATATACTGAATACGGGATTGGAAGGAATTGGAATATCGATATTGGTTATTTGTTCAAAAATATCGGCAAGTTCACGTTTACCCAATATCACCTCATACTTGTATGCTAATTCTTCAAAATTTTTTCGATTTAAATACGCATATCTTAACTCAATATACTTTTCAATAGGAATCTTTATTCGAGTTCTCCAATCTTTACCATCGATTGTTTCTCTTATAATTACATAATTTCCTGTTGAATCTAATTTTACAGATCGTTGTACCAACCCATCAGGAATTTTTAAATAAAAAGGACTCTTCCTTTTTTCAAAAAGTTGAACTACTGCTAAATCATTGCGTTTAAAAGTGAAATGTTTTATTCGAGCAGTTGAATCTATGGCAAGTGAATCATTTAAAAAAGTTGGGTCATGGACAAGTGTGGAATCCTTTTGTAGTATATCAAAATCTAACTCTTTTTGTTTAGATAACTCTTCTTCTTTTAATTTTCTTAATTCTTCCTCTTTTAATCTTTCCCATTCGTCTTCTGTTGTATCTTGATTTTGTTTAATGTATTGAAAATTTCGAAAAGACAAATCATTCTGAGGGCTTTTTAAATCCATATTATAATTATAGCAGGTAATCGGATTTAAATGATCGCTTAGGTCAATAATTGGGGTATATATGCTTTCGCTAATAAAATGTTCATCGCTATCTATTAGAAATATAAATCCATTAAATAATAAACTAGTAAAGAGAATAACAATGAATATTTCAATAGTGATCTTTTTCATCAAAAGTATCTTATCATTATTTTAATATTTTCAATATAACAAGACTGTATAATTTACTCGATAAGATATCCCTTTAATAAGATTTGATCAGGTGGGTTTTTGTGATTAGAGTGAGACGTGAAGATTAAGTCGGAATCAAGAGAAGTTGAAATTATAGACTGATTAATAATAGAGAGAATTTCGAAATAACTAAACCTATAGCTCAAAGAATTAACTTTAGTCGATAATATATTAGAGTTATCTTTTCTCATAATTAAAGTGGATAAATATCTTCTTTCAAAGTTGGAATTTGAATAACTTCAATGATCTCATTTTTTTCTACAATAACACAAGTGAGTTTATTTCCGTAAACGCAACCAGTATCAATATAACAAATATTATTCGATTTTTCATGGATTAAGTCTATTTTGTGAGTGTGACCCACTATCTGAAGTTTTCCAATATTCAAAATTCCTTCTCGAGCCCAAATAATTGAATAATCTTCAGACAAATCCTTTGATAAAAGCTTTTCAATAAATCCATCGCTTGTACCATCTAACTTATACTCTCGGAACCATTTCTTATAAACTTTAGAGATTCCTGAATGACAAACAAATGCGTCTTCAGTATTATAAAACAATTTCAAATTCTCTATATAATCCAGATGTGGTTCTAAAGCATATGGGTGATTTTTATATGAATTTAGTGTAGCTATGTGTCCATTATAAATCCAAGACCTCGCCATAATAGAAAACGGTTCACGAAAATATGAATAAAACATATAGTCGTGATTACCGAGACAAACTTTGAGATTATTTGAAATACAAAAGTGCACAGTCTCATAAGAAAAATTTCCTCGATCAACAAGATCGCCCACACAGTATACTTCAATTGAAGGATACTTAGATTTTACTTGCGAGTATAGTTCTGTTAAGGTATGAACACAACCATGTAAATCGCCAATAACTGCTATCATAGATAATTGTTCTTTTTTGCATAATGTCTTAGCTCATCTCTAAAATCGGGATGAGCAATGTTTATCATTTGATTAACTCGCTCACGAATTGACTTACCATGAAGATAAGCTACACCATGCTCAGTAACGACGTAATGAACATCAGCTCTATTAGTTACAACACCGGCACCGGTCTTAAGAGTTGAAACTATTCTTGAAATTTTAAAGTCTTTTGTTGTTGAAGGTAGCGCAATTATTGGTTTACCACCTTCAGAACGGGCTGCACCTCGAATGAAATCCACCTGTCCACCAAAACCAGAATAAAGTCTTGAACCAATTGAATCGGCACAAACTTGACCAGTAATATCAACCTCAAGAGCTGAGTTTATGGCAACCATTTTGTAATTCTGTGCAATTACAAATGGATCATTTACGTATTCTTGTGGATGAAATTCTATTGAAGGATTGTTATCGATGTAATCATAAAGTTTTCGTGAACCGAGAACAAATCCAGCGATTGTTTTACCAACATGAAGTTTCTTTCTTCGATTTGTAATAATTCCCTTGTTAACGAGTTCAATTATTCCATCAGAAAACATTTCCGAATGAATCCCTAAATCTTTCTTGGTATCAAGAAATCTTGAAACAGAATCTGGAATTGCACCAATTCCCATTTGAAGTGTTGAGCCATCTTCAATTAATTCGGCCACATTCTGACCAATCTTTTCATATACCTGTAACATTTCAGGAGTTGTGTCTTCTTTAATTTGTGGTAGCTCAGCGATTGGTTCATCAACTTCTACAATGTATGTTAACTTATTAATATGAATAAAACTATCACCTAGTGCCCTTGGCATCTGTGGATTTATTTGAGCAATTATTACTTCTGAATTTTCTGCAGCCGATTTGATAATGCCAACTTCAACACCAAAACTACAAAAACCGTGTTCGTCTGGTGGTGAAAGATGAACAAATGCTACATTTGGTTTTATATAACCTTTGACAAATAACAGTGGATATTCATAAAGATAAATAGGTACAAAATCAGCTCTACCTTCGTTTACGGCTTTTCTTGCATCAGCACCCATAAAAAATGAAATGTGACGGAAATGCTTTTCCATTCCGGGCTTTAAATAGGGCAACTCACCAACAGAAAGAGCATGCAAAATCTGAACGTTTTCAAGCTCATCTTTTCGCGCAACAAGTGCGTTTATTAAAGTCATTGGAAATGCACAATTGCCGTGCATTACTATTTTATCACCTGATTTAACAATTTTGACAGCTTCTTCTGGAGTTCTTAATTTCGATTTATAATGTTGCAACCAATATGATGACTTAATATTTGAAATAGTTGTTTCCTGCATCTCACTTTACCTTCAACTAATTTTGTGGAAAAAATATTAACTTTTTGTACTCAAGATCAAAAAGAACAGCTAACGTCTCATTCGTACAAAATCCATTTAAAGTACAAACTCCTTTAATAAGTCCATTGTTAGCCTTGATTGCTTCTTCAAGTCCATATTCTGCAATATCCAGCACATAATCTATCACAATATTATTTAATCCATAACTTGCTGTTCTTGAAACTATCGCTGGAATGTTAGGTACGCAGTAATGAATGACGTTATGAGCAATGAATACGGGATTAGAAATAGTTGTTGGTCTACTTGTAGCGATACAACCTCCCTGATCAATAGAAACATCAATAATCACAGCACCATGTTTCATCGATTTAACCATTTCTTCTGTAACTATGTGTGGAGTTTTTTCGCCTTTTATTAAAACTGCTCCAATTAAAACATCGGCGAATTTTACTGCTCTTTCAATTGTATATTCATTCAATGCAACTGTTACAATTTGTTTTCCGAGTTTCTCTTCAATTGCTTTTAGTTTGTAAATATCTTTATCAAGAATAATTACGTGAGCACCATATGCTAGTGCGGTTCTTGCTGCATTTGTTCCAACAGTTCCGGCTCCAAGAATCACGACCGCCGCAGGTGCCACTCCAGCTATTCCACCCAGCAAAATTCCACGACTTACGTCAAAGCGATTCTCTAAGTACTGAGCGGCAATTTGAATAGACATTTGTCCAGCAATTTCACTCATTACACTCAGAATTGGTAAGTTACCCTTAGAATCTTCCACAAGTTCAAATCCAATCGAAGTCACTTTTTTCTCAAGAAAAATCTCCAACACTTTTCTCCGCATAAATAAATGAAGGAAGGAAAAAACAATTTGTTCAGGATTTAGTTTATTTGCTTCATCTACCGTAAAAGGTGCAACTTTTAATATCAGTTCTGAACGATTGATCAATTCTTCAGCGGAGTAAACTAAACGAGCACCAACTTTTTCATATTCATCATTTGTAAACTTACTCTGAC
>CAKZPH010000101.1 GCA_937138605.1 uncultured Ignavibacteriales bacterium | reverse complement strand
AATGGCGGGCAAAAATTCCTTCCCACAGCCACTTTTCATTTTACCTGCCCAAGCAAATTTTTTCAAAAATAAGCGTTCGGATTTTACTTAAAATAGATTCGTATTTTGTACAGGAGGGGCAGCTTCTCTTTGCAACGATTAACATCCAAGTTTTGTAATCAAAAGTTTTTTCGAGAATTAAGTTTTTAAATATATCAATTTAATGGCTTCTGATTTTTATTAAGTTTTTTTTATGGTGACAATCTGATCAGCAAGATTTAGATTTCTTCAAACCATCTTTTTATTTCTTCTTCATCTAATCCTAAGCTTAAGAGTAAACCTAATTTTATTTTTGCTTTTTGTCCATTTAGATAATCAGCAAAAATGACCCCTATTTTCTTTAACCATTTTCCTGCTCCATAGTAGCTGTAGATATCCATTGTTTCTCCCGCTGGACATCGAGAAGTTAAAACAACCGGGATATTCTTTTCCCTTATATATTTAATACCGTCAAATGCTTTTGGTGGCACATTACCAACCCCAAGTGCTTCTACAACTACTCCTTTTGCTCCGCTATCTGCACTAAATCGGAAAAATTTATCGCTCATATCTGCGTGAACAAGAATAATGTCTATATCTTTTTCAATTTTATCGGATGGTATAAATTCTTTTTTACGTGGAGTTCTGTTTATTATAACACGATTCTTTTGAACAAAACCAAGAAGTCCAAAGTCAAGACTTTTAAAGGATTCGATTTCATCACTGTAGATTTTTGAAACTTCACTGGCGGCATTGATTTCTCCATTTAAACAAACAAGCACTCCTAAATCTCGACAGTTTTTGCTAGAAGCAACGAGTATTGAATCAATCAAATTTTTTTTTCCATCCCAATCTGGTTCAGAAGTGTTTTTCATAGAGCCTGTGATTACGATTGGTTTTTCTGAATTAAGAGTTAAGTCCAGTAAATACGCAGTTTCTTCTAATGTATCAGTACCATGAGTTATAACTACGCCGTTTATCTCGCTACGTTCTAAAAAATTTTTCACTACATCTTTCAACTGCATCATTAAATCAAGTGTCATGTGTGGACCAGGATATTTACCAAAGTCATAAATTTCAATTTCAGCTATGTCATTTATCTCAGGTATCAAATTTATTATTTCCTTTCCACTCAAATAAGGCACTGCTCCACCTGTTTCTTCATCAATTCGCATGGAAATTGTTCCACCAGTAAAAACAAGAGCGACTTTATTATTCATTTTAAATCCCTAAAATTTAATTGATGATATTGAAGGATTGAAGAATTAGTTTTTGAATAAATAGGCAAATTCATTGATTCTTTTTCTTCAAATAAGAAAGTTTTTCTTTAAGAATTTTGTTTACTATTGCTGGATTTGCTTTACCTTTAGTTTCCCGCATAATTTCACCAACAAAATGAGCAAAAACTTTTTCTTTGCCGCTTAAATATTGTTCAACTTGTTTCTGGTTCCGATCGAGAACTCTTTGAATTAATTCTATTAAAATATTTTCATCTGATATTTGAATTAAATTTTTTCTTTTTACTACTTCATAAGGAGATTGAGGTTCCTCTAGCATTTCATTAAAAACTTCTTTTGCAATCTTTCCACTTATTGTTTGATTATTCACTAAATTTATTAACTCTGCAAGCATTTCTGGTTTTATTGGAAAACGATCTATAGAATTTTTTTTCTCATTAAGAATTTTAAGAATTTCAGTCATAAACCAGTTACTTGCCGATTTATAATCTGACGTAAAATTGACAACTTCCTCAAAATAATCTGCATATTCTTTTTCGGTTGTCAAGATCTCAATATCATAATCAGGTAAATTATACTGTTGTTTAAATCTTAACTTTTTATGTGCAGGTAACTCACCAACTTGACAGGTAATTTCATTTATCCACTCTTCGTTGATTTCAAGAATAGGTAAGTCTGGTTCAGGAAAATATCGGTAGTCGTGACTTTCTTCTTTTGTTCTCATTGGTTCAAGTGAATGTAAATCGGCATTATAAAGTAATGTCTGTTGTTTAACTGATTCATTGTTTTCAAGTAGATCAATTTGTCGTTGGATTTCTAAACTTAAGGCATTAATTACATTTTTGATAGAATTCATATTTTTAACCTCTGTTTTTGTACCAAGCTTTGATTCTCCTTTAAGTCTTACAGAAACATTTGCATCGCATCTTAAACTACCTTCTTCCATATTACCATCACAAATTCCAAGATATTTTACAATTTGTCTGATATCACTCAAAAACTTTCCTGCTTCTTCTGGAGTTCTTATGTCCGGAGCTGTAACAATTTCTATTAAGGGCACACCACATCTATTGTAATCGATTAAAGTAAAATTACCCTGGTCGTGTATTGATTTGCCAGCATCTTCTTCAAGATGAATTCGTTTGATACGGACAGATCTTCTCCCGGCTTTTGTTTCTATTTCCAAATAACCATCGATGCACAATGGTACTTCGTATTGGGAAATTTGATAACCTTTAGGTAAGTCAGGATAAAAATAATTTTTTCTTGCAAAGATCGAATACTGATTAATTTTACAGTTAGTAGCAATTCCCATGCGAATGGCAAATTCAACAGCTTTTTTGTTCAAAACAGGAAGAACTCCTGGATGACCAAGACAAACAGGACATACATTTGTATTTGGTGGATTACCAAATTTTGTAGAGCATCCACAAAATAATTTTGATTCTGTAAGTAGTTGAGCGTGGATTTCTAATCCAATTACTGATTCATATCTCTTATTCATTAAAAACCTATTTCGTAAGTAGTTTATTTTTGTTCAATGAATCTTTTGCCAGTTGCTCTTTATACTCAATAACTTTTTTGAATAATTTTTTATCGCATATTCCGAGAATTTGAACCGCTAAAATTCCAGCATTGCGAGCATTATTGATTGCAACAGTTGCAACAGGAACGCCAGAAGGCATTTGAGCAATTGAAAGTAATGAATCAAGTCCATCCATTGACTTTGTTTTTATGGGGACTCCAATTACGGGTAATGGTGAGAAGGAAGCGGACATTCCAGGTAAGTGAGCCGCACCGCCTGCTCCAGCTATAATTACTTTGATGCCTCGTTTGTGAGCAGTGCTTGTATATTTTGCCATGAAACCGGGCGTCCGATGAGCTGAAACTATTTTAATTTCATAGGGAACATTGAATTCCTTCAGAGCGTTTGCCGCTTCTTGCATAATTGGAAGGTCTGAATCACTTCCCATAATTATGGCAACTTGAGGATTCTTTTTCATACTGAACCTATATGATAATTTCTGAATCAGCTTTGATTGCTTGTTTTAGAACTTCCTCCAAATTATCACCAAGAATAGTAATGTGCCCCATTTTCCTACCAATTCTAGACTCATTTTTTCCATAAATGTGAAGATGAATTTCTTCATTCATGAGTACATTGTTCAGATTGACTTCGTTAGTTGATTTATTGACTTTTCCAAGTAGATTGATCATAACAGCAAAAGGTTTTACCATTTCAGTTGAACCAAGTGGAAGGTCTAGCACACTCCGGATGTGATTTTCAAATTGTGAAGTTATGCACCCTTCAATTGAATAGTGACCAGAATTATGTGGACGTGGCGCAATTTCATTAATTAAAATCTTATCATCTTGAGTTAAGAAAAATTCTAAACCAAAAATCCCGTAGCCATTAATTGATTTTACTGCTTCTATGCCAAGTTCTTTAATTTGTTGTGAAACTTTCTCTGGAATTTGTGCAGGTGCAATTACAATGTGACAGATATGTTTTTTTTGAATTGTTTCCACAACAGGATAAGTGCGAATTTCTTTTTTTGTTCTAACTATCATTACAGCAAGTTCTTTACGGAAGTTTACAAATTCCTCTGCCATTAAAGTAGTATGTCTTGCTGTAAGAGTTTGTAAAGCTTCTTGAAAATCAATTCCGTTTTTAATTGTCCGATTGCCATAACCATCGTAACCAAACTTTCTTGATTTAATCAAGAATGTTTGACCAAGTTTTTGCGATAATTCTGAATAGTTTGTGTAAGACTTTATATCGTAAAACTTAGGAACAGGTAGCCCTGATTTTTCAAAGGTGTGTTTTTGAATCAGTTTATCCTGAATTAAACTAATTGTGCGTGATGAAGGAACTACTTCTTTTCCACGTTCTTCGATCCATTTTAAGTATTGACTATCGATAAACTCGTTTTCTAAAGTTATCAAATCAGATTTTGAAATAAATTCTTTCAATAACTTTTTATCATCAACCCAACCAATAAATTCGTTAGGAGTAATTTTACCTGCAGGTGAGTCTTTTTCTTTTTCTAATATGTTTACAGTTAAACCGAGTCGATATGCAGCCAATGTCGACATTTTGGCTAGTTGTCCACCTCCTAAAATCCCAATACGTTTTTTCATAAATTCCTTAGATGTTAATTTCTAGCTTTTTCTTTGCAAAGTTAACTAAATAACCAAAGACGTTGAACACGCTTAAACTTGATAAGACCTTAAGATTTATTTTAATTAATGATGAAATTGAAAATGTAGTCTTTAAAATATTTACTGAGAAATAAATAGTTGTAGCGGCTGTTTTGAAAAATTTAATTGTGTTTTGAAGAAACATTTCAAGAGGCGATCTTGATTAGTAAAGCCGGGGATTGGGAAAATTTTTAATAGTTTTTCTCTTATTAAACAAGCTAAAAACAAAAATTTACTGCAAATGAGTAATGTTGGTTTTGTTGTATCTAATTGCTTGAATTTCGCTGGCAATACTTAAAGCAATTTCTTGTGGAGTTTCACCACCTATGTTCAGACCTATTGGGGAGTGGAAATTATCAAGATTTAATTCTGCACCAAACTTTTCTTTTAATTGATTAATTAATTTCTGAGCTTTTGATTTTGATGCTATTACACC
>CAKZPH010000100.1 GCA_937138605.1 uncultured Ignavibacteriales bacterium | reverse complement strand
AATTAAGATATATTTTCACATTAATTTAAGATAAAATTATATCTTGAATTATGGAATTTGATACTTTATTACACTTAAATTTGAATCAATATGATAAGAATTAAAGACCTACACAAATCATTTGGTTCGAAAAAAGTTTTAAATGGTATAAATTTAGAAATAAATGATGGTGAAACTATAGCAATCATTGGTAGAAGTGGATGTGGTAAAAGTGTTTTGATTAAACATATTATTGGTCTTCTTAAACCAGATGATGGATATATCGAAGTTGATGGAAAAATTGTTAACGAGTTAAGTGAAAAAGAATTGTATGAACTGAGGAAAAATTTTGGATTTCTTTTTCAAGGGGCAGCTCTTTTTGATTCGTTAACTGTGGAAGAGAATGTTGGACTAGCTTTGATTGAAAACTCCAGTTTAAGACGTGATGAGATTCAAAAGATCGTAAATGAAAAATTATCTTTAGTCAATCTAACTGGAATAAATGACATGAAGCCTGCTGAACTTAGCGGTGGAATGAAGAAAAGAGTTGGTCTTGCTAGGGCTCTTGTTACAAATCCCAAATACATCCTTTACGATGAACCTACCACAGGTTTGGATCCAATCTCATCCGATTCAATCGATAAGTTAATCTATGAGCTTTCAAAGAAACTAAAAGTTACTTCTATTGTGGTTACTCATGATATGGTTAGTGTACGAGAAATTGCAGATCGCGTTGCTATGATTCATGATGGTAAAATATATTTCGATGGTACGTTTGAAGCATTTGTTAATTCCAGCGATAAGGTGATAACCGATTTCATAAAACGAACAGGTTATTGATGAGCACTCTTAGAAGAAAATTTGTTTGTCAAAAATGTGGATTTGAGTCTATCCAATGGTTAGGCAAATGTCCAAATTGTTCCAGCTGGAATAGTTTTGCTGAAGAAATTGAATCGAAGCAGAAATTAAAATCTAGCAGATCAAAGTTAGAAAATTCAAGATTGGTAAACTTAAAAAGTATAGATAAAACCATTGACCATAGTAATTTGCGATTTAACACTGGTTTTGACGAGTTTGATCGAGTTCTTGGGGGTGGAGTAATTCAAGGAAGTGTTGTTTTAATAGCTGGTGATCCAGGTATTGGAAAATCTACTCTTTTACTGCAAGTAGTATCAAATCTTAACGAAAAAGTAATTTATGTTACAGGCGAAGAATCCATTGAACAAATCAAGTTTCGTTCAACACGGCTAAAAATTAAAAATGAAAATCTTTTCATACTTCAAGAAACAAATTTAAATAATATCCTGCACATCATTGAGAGAGAAAATCCAAAAGTTGTTGTAATAGATTCAATTCAGACAATTTATAATGATTTGTTAGAAGGTGCACCGGGGACAATTGGTCAGATTCGTGAATGCACAACGTATTTAATGAATCTTGCCAAGAAAGAAAATATTGCGATTTTTATAATTGGTCACATTACAAAAGATGGATTAATAGCAGGTCCAAAAGCATTAGAACATATCGTAGATACAGTTTTACAATTTAGTGGAGAGAAAAATTATTCTTTTAGAATTTTAAGAGCTATTAAAAACAGATTTGGTTCAACGAATGAAATTGGAATTTTTGAAATGCATACTGATGGATTAAAGGAGGTAGCGAATCCATCTCAGGTCTTTTTATCAGAACGTGAGTATGGTGCATCAGGTACGGTTGTAACACCTATTATTGAAGGAACTAGGCCTATTCTTGTAGAAGTTCAAGCACTTGTAACACCATCAAATTTTGGA
Source organism: uncultured Ignavibacteriales bacterium (assembly GCA_937138605.1). GTDB lineage: Bacteria > Bacteroidota > Ignavibacteria > Ch128b > Ch128b > CAKZPH01. Next base: position 3,124 of record CAKZPH010000100.1, on the reverse strand, counting down.
ATGCCACAGAGAGTTACAACGGGTTTTGATTATAGAAGGTTATCAATTTTACTTGCTGTTCTCGAAAAAAGATTAAACTATAAATTGAGTCAACATAACGTGTTTCTGAATATTGCGGGTGGAGTTGAAATTGACGAACCATCAGCCGACCTTGCCGTTTGTGCTGCTATTGTTTCTAGTATAAAAGATATTCCAGCTGATTCACTTACTTGTATGGTTGGTGAAGTTGGTTTAAGCGGTGAAATTAGAAGTGTGAGCAATCTTGAAACAAGAATAATGGAAGCAGAAAAACTAGGTTTTAAGAAAACAATTATTCCGTCACAGGTTTTAAGATCGATTGTCTCAAAATCCAAAATTGAAATAGTTCAATGTAAAAATTTAACTGATGCAATTAAAGAAATTTTAGAATGATAAGTGAACCTTTTCCAGAACCTTTCAAAAAATATTCAAATTAAAAACCAAAATGGGAGAGAGTAATGGAGATACCAAAAACTAATGATGGTTTACCCGCTAATGCATATCGGGAACTTAAAGAAGGTGAAGTATACATACCGATTCTTCATCCAGAAAAAATTTATCCTGAAGTAAATGCGTATTCTGTTTTTTGGGGACTTATAATGGCAGTTTTATTTTCTGCCGCTGCAGCTTACTCAGGATTAAAAATTGGTCAGGTGATGGAGGCGGCAATTCCTATTTCAATTTTAGCGGTGGGAATTTCTGCATTGACTAAAAGAAAAAATGCTCTCGGTCAAAATGTGATTATTCAATCAATTGGAGCAAGCTCAGGTGTAATAGTTGCTGGAGCGATTTTCACAATTCCCGCGCTTTACATCTTAAATCTTCCCGTTAGTTTTTATCAAATCTTTCTTGCATCACTCTTCGGTGGATTTCTTGGTATTTTGTTTTTAATTCCATTTAGAAGATACTTTGTTAAAGAAATGCATGGAAAGTTTCCATTTCCAGAAGCAACGGCAACTACTGAAATTTTAGTGGCAGGTGAGAAAGGAGGAAAACAAGCTTCAGTTCTTGCAGTAAGTGGTCTTGTAGGTGGAATCTTTGATTTTATTATTACAACATTTGGTTGGTGGAGCGAAGTTATTTCTACCAGAATCTTCTACTTTGGTCAAATTCTCTCTGATAAATATAAACTTGTCTTCAAAATAAACACACTAACGATGATTCTTGGATTAGGTTACATTGTTGGGTTAAAATATGCAATTATAATTTGTGCTGGTTCTTTCCTATCGTGGTTCGTGTTGATTCCACTTTTGTACGAAATTGGTCAATCATTAACTTCTCCACTCGGTGCGACAGCAACTAAACTAATTTCACAAATGTCCGCTGAAGAAATTTTTAGAAATTATGTACGACACATTGGAATTGGCGGAATAGCTATGGCAGGAATTATTGGAGTTATTCGTTCTTCCAAAATTATTGGGGAAGCTGTTAAACTTGCTTACAATGAAATCTTTCACAAAAAGTCTTCTGTTCAAAGTAGTATTCCAAGAACTCAGCTTGACTTAAAGATGTCATTCAATGTATTGTTAATTCTGTTAACAGCATTTCTAATATTTGTTTTCTTTTACGGTGGTGTAACATTTAATTTATGGCATGCTTTAGTTGGGTTAATTATTGTTTTAATAATTGCTTTCTTGTTTACAACAGTAGCGGCAACAGCAATTGCTATCGTCGGTACAAATCCTGTAAGTGGAATGACGTTGATGACTTTAATTTTATCATCCTTCATACTTGTTCAAATTGGTCTTTCAGGTGAATCAGGAATGATTAGTGCTATGATTATTGGTGGGGTTGTTTGTACGGCTTTATCAATGGCTGGTGGATTTATTACTGATTTAAAGATTGGATACTGGATTGGTACCACTCCAAAGAAACAGGAAACTTTTAAATTTTTAGGTACACTCGTTTCTGCTGCTACAGTAGGTGTTGTGATAATGATTTTAAATCAAACGTATGGATTTGTAGGTGAAAATGCTCTGGTTGCACCACAAGCCAATGCTATGGCTGCCGTGATTAAACCATTAATGTCTAATATTCCTGCACCATGGATGCTTTATTTTATAGGCGCTGTTATCGCACTAATTGTCACCTGGCTTAAAATATCTCCATTAGCATTTGCCCTGGGTATGTATATTCCACTTGATTTGAACACGCCACTTTTAATTGGCGGATTAATTGCGCATTGGGCAAAAACTCATTCAAAAGATGAAAAGCTAAACAATGCAAGATTTTCTCGTGGAACTTTAGTTGCAAGTGGTTTTATTGCTGGTGGAGCTCTTTTTGGCGTTATTAGTGCGTTATTGAGATTTAGCGGATTTAATTGGTTTAATGTACATTGGGCAGAATCACAAAATGCTGAAATTATAGGAATGGTTATGTTAACAGCAATAATTTTGTATTTTATGTGGGAAACAATGAGAGCGAAAGTAGAAGATTAATTTTATCAAATGTAAAAATGTATTATTGAAAAGCCCGAGATTCTAACTCGGGCTTTTTTCTTTTTAAATTGGTTCAAATTAACTGTTGTGATTGTTTATAGAATTTATCTTTATAATTCTGCACTGATGCCAATTGATGGAAGAATTCCAATCGAAGAAGTTTCATCAATTGTATTTGTCCGTCTATTCCATCGAATTCCACTGGTGATTCTGTTGTTATAAACATTTTGAATGTCAAGATATGTTATTAATGTCCAGGAATTGAAAATCCATCGTCTATCAACACGTAAGTCTAAACTGTGAGCTGATTTTAACCTCCTTGTGTTATAGTTGTCAATTTTTTGTGTTCCATCCAGTTCATATGGAGTATATGGTCTTCCCGAGGCAAATCTAAATTTTGTGCTAACTTCCCAGTGACGATTAATTTTATAGCCTCCACTTAAATTAATCAATAAATTCTGATCGTAAGTACCGGGTCGTTTTATTCCATCCAGTGAAACGAAATGGGTTTTTGCATAAGTTAGACTGAAAATCCCATAAATTGGTATTTCAGATAATTTCTTTTGAATTGAAAGTTCAACACCTCGAGATAATCCTGAACCTTTACTTACTAATGGCTCAAGACCGAATGCAGAAAAGTTATCATCGCTACCAGAAAATCCTGCACC
>CAKZPH010000099.1 GCA_937138605.1 uncultured Ignavibacteriales bacterium | reverse complement strand
CTGAACTACGACCCCGTCATTTTATCATAATATATTCAATTTCAATAGCGATGCAAATTTCAAAAAAATTTTCAATAAAATCAAACTCTTTGCTTTTAATCTAAACTATTCATACTAAATTCACGCCGTTTAATAAACCGTCCTTGCCCCATTTCACCAACAAATTGATCATTCTCAATTAAAGTCACCCCACGTGAAATTACAACCTCTGCCTTACCAAAAACTTCCATACCCTCAAATAACGAATAATCAACATTCATATGATGAGTTTTATGCGAAATAATTCTTTTTACATTAGGATTCCATATAACCACATCGGCATCACTTCCAACTTTTATTACTCCTTTTTGTGGAAACAGTCCAAATATTTTAGCTGGATTAGTTGAATTAATTTCAACCCAACGATTTAGACTAATCTTATTTTGTTTCACACCATTAAAAGAAAGCTCAAGTCTGTGTTCAATTACGGGTGCGCCGTTGGGAATTTTTGTAAAATCTTCTTTACCTAATAACTTATCATCGAAATTAAATGGACAGTGGTCAGTTGATAAAACTTGCAATGAGTTATCTTTTAATGCATCCCATAAGAAATTCTGGTTCCATTTTTCTCTTACAGGTGGTGTAAAGATATATTTATAGTCATCTTCATTTCCTCTGGATATATCGTCAATTGATAAGAATAAATATTGAGGACAAGTTTCTGCAAGAACATCATTTTTCCTTTCTCGAAAAGATTTTATTACCCTAAGAGCTTCATATGATGAAACGTGAACAACATAAATTGGAACATCTAAAAGCATAGCATAACTAATTACTCTATTAACTGCTTCCGCTTCCATTATTTCTGGTCTTGAAAAAGCGTGATACTTAGGTTCTTTATAACCACGAGAGATAGCAAATTTTACAAGCTCATCAATTATGATTCCATTCTCTGCATGAACCAACACTAGTAAGTTATATCTCTTTGCAATTTTCATCAAATTAAAAATCTGTTTATCATTTAACATTAACCTATCTGGATAAGCAGTGAAAATTTTAATACTTGTGATACCTTTTTCAACAAGAAAATTAAAATCGTCTTCGTCCAAAACATCTGGATCGGTAATAATCATATGATAGGAGTAATCAATATTTGATTTACTTTCAGATTTTTCAAACCATCTCATAAAAGTTGTTTCTAATCTTTCACCTTTCTGCTGAGTAGGAAAATCAATTATAAAAGTGGTTCCACCAAAAGCCGCTGCTATTGTTCCTGTATGAAAGTCATCTCTGGATTTTATATTACCATATGGCATATCAAGATGGGTATGGACGTCAATGCCACCAGGAATTATATACTTGTCACTTGCATCAATAACTTTTTGCGCAGGTTTATTAATATTTTCTCCTACAAGTTCGATTTTACCATTATTAATGTATACATCGCCAAAGAATTCCATTGGTGGTGAAATTATTAATCCATTTTTAATTAAAATATCCATATAATTAACCCTTTTTTACAAACATAAAAATAAAAAGAGTGGTATGCTTAAAAAAGCACACCACTAATAACAGGAGAGAACTAAGAAATTTAGTTTGTTGTTACAATTATTTCCGGAGGATTAATTAAATGCTTTTTAACTGCACAATTATCGGCAGCATTTATCACCGCATTTTTATATTTTTCAGGGAAGTTTGGAGGGAGAACTATTTCCAATTCAATTTTATCAATAAGTCTTGTTTGAAAATTGTAACTCATTTTTTGGATTATTTTAATGCCATCAGTTAGAATTCCACGAGCTTGACAAAAACCTAATACATAGATTCCCGCACATGTTCCAATTGATGCAAGGAAAAGATCAAATGGCGCAGGAGCGCTTCCATTACCGCCAGATGATACAGGTTGATCAGTCTTAATCACCTGACCATTGAAAACTGCATCAACTTTCTTATTTCCAGAAAATATGATTTCCATATTAAGCATAGCTACTAAACTCTTTGATTTTATAATTAGATGGTTATTTAACTCTAAAGATTCAAATTGATTCTAAAATTTTTCAAAGATTTACTTTTGATAAATGTAAATCTGATTGCATTTTTAACAGTAATTCCATGGAACAAATTTCATTTTTGAGAAATTTTTTTTTTCGAATTCGTTTTAATGATTTTAATTCAAGTTTTATCATGGCATATTGATTGTTTTTCTCTAAAAATCTTTAATAATAAAAGGTTCTTTATGAAACAGATATCTCCTGATCAGTTAAAAGATCTGATTCAAGGCCTTCAGTATCGAGGTTATATTACAATTGGTCCAACCTTACAAAATGGTGCTATTGTTTATTCTGAAATATTAGATATAAATGATTTACCCATTGGAATCACGGATTCACAAAAGCCAGGACATTATAGAACCACTCAGACTAATTCAAATGCAATTTTTAATTATGTAGTAGGAACTCAATCGATTAAAAGATTTTTATATCCACCTATACAAAAAATTTTCTCCGCAAAGTTTACTGAAAAAAAAATTGAAATTCAGGAATTAGATAAACCTTCACAAAGATATGCTTTTATTGGTATAAGAGCTTGTGAGTTAGAAGCATTAAAAATTCACGACACAATTTTTTCGAAAAGCGAATTTAAAAATTCTCGATACACTACTCTTCGTCATAATTCTTTGTTTATTGCTGTTAATTGTTCAAAAGCAGAAAAGAATTGTTTTTGTACATCAATGAATACTGGTCCAGAAGTTAAATACGACTACGACCTTCTTTTGACCGAAATAAATAAAAATGAAAGGCATTATTTTTTGTTGGAAGTAGGAAGTGAAAAAGGCGAAGATATCATAAACGAGTTTGATTTCAGCGATGCTGATGAAAGTGAGATTAATGAGAAGTATAAGGTAATCGAAAAAACAAAATCTCAAATTGAAAAATTTTTAGAAACTGATGGAGTAAAAGAGTCTTTACTTCAGAGTTTTGAAAGCCCGGTCTGGGATGACATAGCAAAGAAATGTTTGGCATGTGGTAATTGTACAATGGTTTGTCCAACGTGTTTCTGCATGACAGTGGAGGATTATACAGATCTCGAAAGGAACAGTGCTGAAAGAATTCAGAAATGGGATTCTTGTTATACTTTAGAGTTTACTTACATTCATGGTGGTAGTGTGAGGGTTAGCGTGGGTAGCCGATACAGACAATGGTTAACACACAAATTCGCCACCTGGCAGGAGCAATTCGGAACATTTGGTTGTGTGGGCTGTGGAAGATGCATTACCTGGTGTCCTGTTGGTATTGATGTAACTGAAGAAACCACTAAAATTAAAAAATTATCACAACTTCAAACCACTTCGTTGGAGGAATTATGATCGAATCATTAGAAAAGGTTCTAGTTCAACATCCATTTGTAGAGGGCTTAAAGCCAGAGCATATTAGTTTGATAGTTGGGTGTGCCAAGAATGTTGTTTTTGAACCAGGTAAGTATCTATTCAAAGAGGGAGAGGATGCAAATTCATTTTATATAATTCGTTCAGGTAAGGTTGCTCTTGAAGTTTACTCACCAGAAAAAGGTTCGATTATTATACAAACTTTAGATGAAGGAGACATTATAGGTTGGTCCTGGATGGTTCCACCTTATCAATGGAAATTTGATGCTCGTGCAGTTGAATTAACGCGTGTGATCGAACTTGATGGAAACTGCTTGAGAAGTAAATGTGAAGATGACCAATCGCTTGGTTATGAAATAATGAAAAGATTAGCTAATGTATTTGACAACCGAATAAGCGCTATGAGAATGCAATTATTGGATTTATTTGGTAAAAGTTAAACTTCAATAGGAACAAATATGCAAGCGATGATTCCGAGTTCATATAGAATCCAAAAATTTATAAAAGAAACTCAAGACACATTTACAATTGAATTAAAATCAATTGAATCCAAAAACGGATTTACTTTTGAGCCCGGTCAATTTAATATGATTTATATCTATGGAATTGGCGAAATACCAATTTCTATAAGTGGCGACCCAAATAAGAGTGGAATTTTGACTCATACAACTAGAGCTGTGGGAATTGTAACTAAAGAAATGGCAAAACTAAAAAAAGGTGATATTGTTGGAATCAGAGGTCCATTTGGAAGGCCGTGGCCAGTCAGGGAAGCTGTTGGTAATGATATTGTAATTGTAGCGGGTGGAATTGGACTTGCTCCACTTCGTCCTGTAATATATCACGTTCTTGAAAATCGTGAATACTATGGTAGAATAATCTTGCTTTATGGTGCAAGAACGCCACAAGATATATTATTTAGAAAAGAACTAGAAAAATTTAGATCGCGATTGGATATAGATATAATTGTTACTGTTGACCGGGCAATTAAAGGTTGGACTGGTAATGTAGGAGTTGTGACTACATTAATCCCTCGCGCGCCATTCGATCCAATTAATACAATTGCTATGATTTGTGGTCCAGAAATAATGATGCGTTATACAATAATTGAACTAATAAAGCGTGGTTTAGGTAAAGATAAAATTTACGTTACTATGGAAAGAAATATGAAATGTGGAATTGGTTTTTGTGGTCATTGTCAATATGGGACTGAGTTCATTTGCAAAGATGGGCCTGTATTTAGTTACAAAGAAATTGAGCACTTATTCGGAAAAAGAGAGTTATAAATATGCCAGCAAAAAAACACAAACCTAAATTAGCAGTTTGGAAATTTGCATCTTGCGACGGCTGTCAGTTGAGCCTTCTCGATTGCGAAGATGAACTATTAAAAATTACAGAAATAATTGAAATAGCTAATTTTCCTGAAGCCTCACGGGCTATTCAACCGGGACCGTATGATATCTCTTTAGTAGAAGGTTCGATTACAACTCCGCATGATGCAGAAAGAATTCACAAAATAAGACGACAATCAAAAATATTAATTACAATAGGTGCGTGTGCAACATCGGGGGGAATCCAAGCACTACGCAACTTTGCAGATGTGAAATATTACACTAATTTGGTTTACGCCAATCCAAAGTTTATCTCTACTCTACAACACTCAACCCCAATTTCACATCATATTTACGTAGACTATGAATTGCGTGGTTGTCCGATCAATAAATATCAACTTATTGAAGTAATTAGCGCATTTGTAAACAACAGAAAACCAAATATTCCAAATACGAGTGTCTGTATTGAATGCAAACGAAAATCTGTTACATGCGTAATGGTTTCGCAAGGACTTCCTTGTTTAGGACCAGTCACTCATGCTGGTTGCCAGGCACTATGTCCAAGTTATAATCGTCCTTGTTTTGGATGCTATGGACCGAAGGAAGCACCAAACACCACATCGTTAGCAGAACAGTTCATAGAGCTTGGACTATCTAAAAATGATATAGTTCGAGCATTTAGAGGATTTAATGCATACTCAGACGCATTCCGCAAGGAGAGTGAAATATATGAAAAGTAAATCTATTAAAGTTGATTACCTAGCCCGTGTAGAGGGTGAAGGTTCTTTAATCCTTAAAGTTAAAGATGGAAAAATTAAAGATTTGAAATTTAAAATTTTTGAACCACCAAGATTTTTTGAGGCATTTTTAGTGGGCAGAAAATATACTGAAGCTCCCGATATTACTGCCAGAATCTGTGGAATTTGTCCAATTGCCTATCAAATGAGCGCAGTTCATGCAATGGAAAGAATCGCCGGAGTAAGAATTGAAGGTCCAATACGAGATTTAAGAAGATTAATTTATTGTGGTGAATGGATTGAAAGTCACGTTCTACATATTTATTTATTACATGCACCTGACTTTTTAGGATATGAAGATGCTATTCAAATTGCAAAGGATTATCCTGAAGTTGTAAAAAAAGCATTGGAGTTGAAAAAAATTGGAAATGATATAGTAAATTTACTGGGAGGAAGAGAGATTCATCCTATTAATGTGCGGGTAGGAGGTTTCTATAGCATCCCGTCAAAATCAGAATTCCTCCATCTTGCTGAACGTCTGAAGTGGGCACGAGATGCTTCTATAGAAACCGTGCGGTGGGCTTCTTCTCTTCCTTTCCCAGATTTTGAAATGGATTATGAGTATGTAGCACTTAGACATCCAGAAGAATATCCGTTTAATGAGGGTAGACTTGTCTCTAATCACGGGCTGGATATTGACATAAGTGAATTTGAATCCAATTTCTTTGAAGAGCATGTAGCTCATTCAAACTCTTTGCACTCCGTCAATAAAAAAGGCGAACCTTATCACGTGGGTCCGTTGGCACGTTTTAATCTAAATTTTGATAAACTCTCCCCTATTGCAAAAGAAGTTGCTCAGGATGTAAACTTTATTCCACCAATTAATAATCCCTTCAAAAGCATTATTGCAAGGGCTATTGAGACTGTTTATGCATGTGATGAGGCGATTAGATTAATTGAAACAATTGATTGGAAAACCAAACCTTATGTAGAATTTGAAGTGAAAGAAGGAATTGGCTGGGGCTGTACAGAAGCACCACGTGGAATCTTGTATCATAGGTACAAAGTAAATAAAGAAGGATTAATTGAATCAGCTAAAATTGTTCCACCAACTGCACAAAATCTAAAACAAATAGAAAGCGATCTATATAGTTTTACCACGAAGTATTTGAATCTCTCTAAAGATGACTTGCAATGGAAACTAGAACAAGCAATTAGAAACTATGATCCATGCATCTCATGTGCGACTCATTTCCTAAAGTTAGAAATTGTCGAAGAATAATATTTAATGGCAATTAAGGTCATTGGCATAGGCAACGAAAATAGATGTGATGACTCGGTAGGAATTTTAATTGCAAGAAAATTAAAAGAAGAATTTTCTGATATATTAATAGTAGAATCTAATGGTGATGGAAGTGCCCTTTTAGGTGAATTTGAAAATATTGATAAGTTATTTATTATTGATGCAGCTTTTTTAGAGGGCAAACAATCTGGAGAAATTATTATTTTTAATCCATATCAAGAAAATCTATCAAAAATATTCAAATCTTTTTCAACTCACTCTTTTGGACTTAGTGAAGCGATTTCATTGGGAATAATCTTTAAAACTTTGCCTAAAAGTACATTCGTATTTGCTATCACTGGAAGAAATTTTGATTATGGTAATTCCCTTTCGTTCGATTTTGCCAAGGTCTACGAAGAAATTAAAAATAAAATAAAAGTTCATTTGACTAATTAAATCATACAAGTAATTAAAACTCTTTGAATTTCATATTAGCTCTATTCCGCTTACTTCAATTCAAAAGAAAATTATTGCAAATTAATATTCAAGGAACTAAAATCTTTTTGATTTAATAACTCTATTTATAAAGTGGAGTTTAATTTATTCAAATAAAACTTAATTATTCATTCTTTCAAGCTACCGATTAAAATACCTGAAATGTAATACTTTTGTACCAGCGCAAACAAAATTACAATTGGGGTAATAGTTATTACAGAACCTGCCATCATGAGTTCTATGTCTTGAGTATGTTCTCCCATCAAGCTGGCAAGTGCAACGGGTAATGTGTACATATACGAATCTGTCATGATAATAAGTGGCCAAAGAAAATCGTTCCATGCTCCAATAAATGTAAATATTGCAAGAGTAATTAAAATAGACCGACTCAATGGAATAATTATCCTGAAAAATATTTTGAAATCAGATGCACCGTCAATTCTAGCAGCATCAATTAAACTATCAGGAATTGATAGCATAAATTGTCGCAATAGAAATATTCCAAATACACTTGCCATTCCTGGAATGCTAATTCCCAAATATGTATTAATTAAACCAAATTCTTTTAACATCAGAAATAATGGCAACATTGTTACTTGACCCGGAACAATCATTAGACTTAATAAAAACTTAAACAAATTGTCTTTAAGGCCAAATTTTAATTTTGCAAAAGCATAAGCAGCCATTGAGTTAAATAACAAAGAAATAAATGTAATAAGTATTGAAACGATTAATGAATTGAGGAAATATCTTGCCATATCAAGATTTTGAAACAAAAATACGTAATGTGAAAAATCAATCTCCGATGGTATAAATCGTGGAGGAAATTTTGCTGATTCCCCTGTTTTCATCAGTGATGCCGATATCATCCAAACAAAAGGAACAAGTGTTAAGACGCCAATAGAAATCGCTACCAAATTTAATAGAACGGATTTAATAATGAATTTTCTTTTCATACCTAAATTGAATTAATGTGATGATCAAAATGATTATAAAAAGAATAAATGCTATAGATACAGAATAACCTATATTCCACCATCTGAATCCTTCCTGATACATATATAACACCATGCTTAACGTTGAATTTAATGGACCGCCTTGTGTCATCACATATGGTTCAGCAAATAATTGAAAATAACCAATCATTGTTATTATAGAGATAAAGAAAGTAGTGGGAGCAAGAAAAGGTAAAGTTATTTCTTTGAACTTTTGCCAGTTTGATGCACCGTCAAGTTCTGCTGCTTCATACAACTCGGTTGGAATGTTTTGAAGTCCTGCAATAAAAAGTATCATATTATAACCAAAATTTTTCCAAATAGCCAAAAGAATAATAGCAGGCATTGCGTACTTAGGGTCACCAAGCCAATCAATCGCATTAATTCCGAACAATGAAAGAATGTAGTTAAAAACTCCAAAGCGTGGATGATATAGGTATCGCCACACGATTGCAACGGCAACAATTGTTGTAACTACTGGAAGAAAATAAACGGTTCTAAAGAACTTTTTTAATTTGATAAACTTTGAATTTAGTAGAAGTGCTGCAAGAAGAGAAGTTATTATGGATAGTGGTCCACCAATAAAAACAAAGTAAAATGTATTGTATAAAGCTTTATAAAATAAATCATCTTCAAATATTTTGATGTAATTTTCTAAACCAACAAATTTCAATCGCCTGAAATCTCCTAGTGTGTAAATATCAAAATCAGTAAAACTAATGAACAAGGCTGAGAGTAAGGGTAAAATAAAGAATAAAAAAATAGCGGAAAGTGCTGGTGATAGAAATATTAAAACTATACCAATACTAGTTTTTTCTTTCATTTCAAAAGGCCTTGTGAAACAAGTTCCTTTCTCTTTCTTAGCAATTTTCTTGTTTCGTTATTTAAATTATCACAAGCTTCAAGAACTGTTACTTTTTTCATGGCCACTTCTTCAACATACTTCTGAATTCTTGAAATCATTATATTTTCCCATTCAGCAATCTTTGGCATAGCTTGAGTTTTTTCTAATTGAATCCGAAAGGGTTGTAAATATTTATCATTAACCAAATTTGAATTTATCCATGCAGACCTTCTTGAAGGAAGAGCTGAAATTAAATTGTAAAATTTAATTTGTATTTCTGGTCGACTAAGGAATTCAACCAATTTAAAGGCTAAATCCTTTTTTCTACTTTTTGAATTAATAACAAGACTTGCTCCTCCAGCAAGTGATACTCCCGGATAACTTGAATCAGGAGATGGTAATGGTGCGGTCATCCAGGAGTTTTGAATTTCCCGTTTAATTCTTTTCTTAAATTCACTGATGTTCCAAGGTCCAGTTATGTACATTGTTATATATCCTTCTTCGAAAGCTTGATAAATATTTGTGACTTCAGTGATGTTTGAAGGAGATAAATTTTCATGATAAAATCTTGCTAAAAAATTAAATGCTTGTACAAAATTAGAGCAAGTGAATGCCGGTTCAGTGAAATTGTCAGAAAGTAATTGGGCTTTATTCTGCAAAGCCAGGACTATTAGAGGTACCCATTCATTTGTCGGAAAATATATTGCATATTGATTTGTTTTCTCATGAATTAATTTTGATAGCTGATATAACTCTTCCCAGGTTTTAGGTGGATTTTTCCGTCCCAATTTTTCCATAATATCTTTGCGATAAAACAAAACTCTAGTATCAACATACCAAGGAATACCATAAAGATTACCATCTATTTTATTTGACTCTAGAATTCCATCAAAAAAATCATTTAAATCGAAGTTATTTTTTTCACAAAGTGAATCCAATGAAATTATAGCATTCAATGCTACAAATTCGGGAATCCAAGTGTTTCCAAGTTGAAAAACATCGGGTAAAGTATTGGATACAAAAGCAGTTATAAGTTTTTCATGAGCAGCAGACCAAGGAATTTGCTGAACTTTAACTTTTATTTTGTACTGCCTTTCGAATTCAGTAGTTAACTTAATAACATTTTCACCTTCCACACCCATTGCCCAGAAGGTCAAAGTATCATCTTTTTTTGAACAAGAAATAAAAAACGAAACCAAAAAGATAATTATTAATTCTCTTTTCATTTAATCAGAATCATTTTATGAATTAACTTAGATTTTTTTGTGTGAGCTACAAGAAAATAAATTGATGACGGTAAAAATTCAGTTATGTTCCAGGTTAATTTGTGAACACCACTTTCAAATTTTCTATCAGCTAAAATCGAAATTTCCCTGCCAAGTATGTCATAAATAGAGAGTTTTAGGTGTTCATCTTCGTTTAGTTTCAAGATTATTTCTGTTTTATTGTTAAATGGATTGGGGTAATTCTGGATTGATAAATTTTTATTTGTTACAATTTCATACTCAACGGCACTGGTACTATCCGGGATAAAACCAATTAAATTTAATGCATTTTGTACTTCGGGATTTGACATGAATAAATTCCACAATAATCCGGTACGATAGTTTTCAATCATTACAATAATAGGTCCTTGATCAATTGCCAAATAACTATTTGCAAACCAGTTTTGTGTTAAATTGAATGCGTCTTTAAAGCCATAGGTTCCCCATAATTGATTAAAATATTTGCGATAAAAATTTTT
>CAKZPH010000098.1 GCA_937138605.1 uncultured Ignavibacteriales bacterium | reverse complement strand
ACTGGCTTAAATTTGTTATTCATGCCTTTTGTTGAATCTTTAATTTATAGTCATTCTGTCGATTTTTTAATCTCGAGTGGTAGAAAAAATGTGAAGATTGTATATCACATTTCGCCTAGCTATGATGGTTTTAGTAGTTTTATTGTGGACTTCCCTTAATTAAAGAATTATGTTGATTTAGCTTTTTTAATGATTTGTTTCAACCAGGGTAGGGCATTTTTGATAAATCCTGGACCATGATGGGCAAGAAAATCATAAGGTCCTGGTGTGATGAAAAAATTTTTATTTTTGATTGCATTTACGTCATTAAGCTTGTCTTTAAATAATGAAAACACTTCTTCGAATGATTTTCTTTTAAAGTACATTCTGGGTTCATATATAATTATGCCAGGATTTTCATTTTTGACTCTGTCATAGTTAGGAACTAACCATTCAAATGGTTCATTTTCGAAAATATTTCGCCCACCAACTAATCTAATTGCATCAGTTATATAACTATATGCGCCAAAAGTTATTGGTCCTCCAAGATCAATTTCTATATAAACTTTAATTCTATCTGTTGATTCTTTTTCATCGATATCAATTACATCGTTTATTTCTTTGATTAAAATTCTTTCCAGTAACCTTGCCTTTTCATAATAACCTAGAACAATTCCAACTTCTGTACAAAATGATATTACGTCACTTACGGTTATGGGCAAACGAATAGGATAAACTGGAAATTTATTTTTTAATTTATTTATTAGTGAATGTTGATAACCTGTTGTTGTGAAACATAATTCTGGATTAATACTATCAATCAATTTTTCATTAAAGTTATTGTAGCTTCCTATTCTGATTTTTTCTTTAGCTTTCTCAGGATGTACACAATAGGCACTTACTCCCAATAGTATATCATCTAAACCTAATTCGAAAATTGTCTCTGTGATTGCAGGACTAAAGCTTATAACGCGAGTACATTTTTCGTGAAGGGTTAATTCTTGATGAGTTAATTCAGAATATATTTTTCTCAAGATCTTTATCTTATTTTAATTGTTTATACTTTCTTTAATTTTTTGAATAGTATCTCGAATTTCGGCAGCTTTTTCAAATTCTAAGTCTTTTGCAGCTTCGTGCATTTGATGGGTCAATTGCTCGATTAACTCTAGCTTCTGTTCATCGGTTAGATGTTTGACAAGAGGATTGAAAACATTAGCCATATACTGTTTTCTTTTTCCATAATCTTCTCTTACTCTTCTAACATCTGCAACAGTTGTTGTTGATAAAATTTCTTCGGTTGTTTTGTAAATTGTTTTTGGTGTAATATTATGTTTTTTATTATACTCAATTTGTTTTTTTCTTCGTCTTTCAGTTTCTTCAATAACTTTTCTCATCGAATCAGTAATTCGATCAGCATACATAATTACTAAACCATTTACGTTCCTTGCAGTTCTGCCAGCTACTTGTAACAGTGATTTTTCACTTCTTAAAAATCCCTCCTTGTCTGCATCTATTATAGCAACAAGAGAAACTTCTGGTAAATCAAGTCCTTCACGTAGCAAATTGACGCCAACTAGAACATCGAAATCTCCAAGTCTAAGATCTCTTAAAATTTCCACTCTTTCCAGTGAATCGATATCAGAATGAATATAACGTACCTTTACTCCAAGTTTATCAAAATAATCTGTAAGATCTTCTGCCATTTTTTTGGTCAGAGTAGTAACAAGAACTCTTTCTTTTTTAGCAGCTCTAATTCTTACTTCTTTTAATAAATCATCAATCTGGTTTTTAACAGGCCTGACTTCAATTGGAGGATCAAGTAAACCTGTAGGTCTAATTAATTGCTCTACTACGACACCTTTACATTTTTCTAATTCATAATCACCAGGTGTTGCACTTACAAAAATGACCTGATTGATTTTTTCTTCAAACTCTTCAAATTTCATAGGGCGATTATCTAGAGCAGAGGGTAATCTAAAACCATGTTCAACAAGAATTTCTTTACGTGACCGATCACCATTGTACATTCCTCTAATCTGAGGAATAGTTACATGAGACTCGTCCACGATTAATAAAAAGTCTTTAGGGAAATAGTCAAATAGAGTATAAGGTCTTGAGCCCGGTGGTCGTCCATCCAAATGTCTTGAGTAGTTTTCTATGCCTGAACAATATCCTAATTCTTTCATCATCTCTAAGTCGAATTTGGTTCTTTGTTCAAGTCTTTGTGCTTCAAGAAATTTTTCCTGGCTTCTTAGTTCTTGAAGTCGTAGCTCTAATTCTTTTTCAATGGATTTGATAGCTCTTTTGATATTTTCTTTAGGAGTAACAAAGTATTTTGCAGGATAAATTACATAAGTATCAATTTTTTCAAGAACCTGGCCTGAAAAGGGGTCAATAATTTTTAATGAATCTATTTCATCGCCCCAGAATTCTATTCTAACTGCTTGGTCATCGAGGAAAGCTGGTATTAAATCAATCGTCTCACCTCTAATTCTAAAAGTACCTCGAGTAAATTCAACATCGTTTCTTACGTAAAAGATATCTACAAGTTTATTTAATAGAGCTTTTTTTTGAATTTTCATGCCTCGTTTTAGAATAATTACCTGATTTGCGTACTCATGAGGAGCACCTATTCCATAAATTGCACTTACAGAGGCGACAATTATCACATCCCTTCTTCCTTCAATAAGAGCTGTTGTTGCTTTTAATCTAAGACGGTCAATATTGTCATTAATGGAAAAGTCTTTTTCGATATAGGTATCTGTAGCGACAACGTAAGCTTCCGGTTGGTAGTAATCGTAATAGCTAATAAAGAATTCGACAGCGTTATCGGGGAAAAATGATTTAAATTCTCCGTAAAGCTGGGCAGCTAAAGTCTTATTGTGAGAAAGAACCAAAGTTGGTTTATTAACTTGAACAATGACATTTGAAATGGTAAATGTTTTACCGCTTCCTGTTACTCCTAAAAGAGTTTGAAATTTTTCACCACGTTTAATTCCATCCACGAGTTGTTTAATTGCCTCTGGTTGATCACCTGTCGGTTTCAATGAAGTTACAAGTTTGAACTTTTCCATCTATCAATTATACCTAAATTCATAAATAAATTTAATCATTCTGTACCAATTATACTTAAATGACGAAATTGTTTTTGAGGGGAAAAATTAATTGAAAAAGAAGTTTTGTAGTGGTAGTTTAAACTTGTAAAATAAAGGAGAAAAAATGGGCGTAAAAAAAATTTTAATGTTAGTTGGTGATTTCGTAGAAGACTACGAAGTCATGGTACCATTTCAAGCTTTACAAATGGTAGGCCATACAGTTCATGCTGTTTGCCCGGATAAAAGAGCTGGAGATAAAGTTCGAACAGCTGTTCATGATTTTGAAGGCGACCAGACCTATTCAGAAAAGCCAGGACATAACTTTACTCTGAATTATTCATTTGAAAGCGTTAAGCCAGAAGATTACGATGCATTAGTTATTCCGGGAGGAAGAGCGCCCGAGTACATTAGACTGAACCCGAGAGTTATCGAGATTACCAGGCATTTTGTCGACTTCAATAAACCGATTGCTGCAATTTGTCACGGAGCTCAACTTCTTGCGGCAGCAGGTGGAGTGAAAGGAAAAAAAGTTTCTGCTTATCCTGCAGTGGGACCAGAAGTAAATGCAGCTGGGGGAGAATATCAAGACATTCCTGTTACTAAAGCTTTTGTTGATGGTAATCTTGTTACAGCTCCAGCCTGGCCAGCTCATCCAGAATGGTTGGCAAAATTTTTGGAAGTTTTAGGTACTAAAATTGAACCATAGCTAAGGTTTCAGGATTTGGTAAAGTAGAAAACCGCTCTAAGTCGAGCGGTTTTTATTATAAACTTGGATATTTTAGGATTAAAAAGGAATTTTATTTTCGTAGATTTCTATAGAATCGGTGATTTGGACTAATTCGACTTTTAGCTTTTTAACTCCTGGTTTTACAATTCCTAGAGCTCGAGCAGAAGCATAAGATAAATCTAGCTCTCGACCTTCGATGTAAGGACCACGGTCATTAATTCTAACAATTATTGATTTATTATTTTGCAAGTTGGTTAATCTCAAAAGAGTACCGAATTTTAAGGATTTATGGGCTGCGGTAAGGTCAAATTGATTATAAATTTCACCATTTGCGGTAATTCGTCCATGAAAACCAGGACCATACCAGCTGGCTACCATTTCTCCAAGAGGCTTATATATTACCACAGGAATAGATTGAACAATTTTATCCTCGTTCAAATAAGTTTGATTTTTAAGCTCAAGCTTATTTAGAATTTTACTCGATGTAGCTTCATCGTTGGTTAAGTAAGAAAATCCTAGCAATGACAAAAGCACAAATATCAAAATAATACGATCAATGAATCTCAAGAGTCCTCCTTAATTTAGTTATCGATATAGTTAAATTTTAACTTGCTGATCAAAGATATACAAGCCAGCCAAGATATACAAGGTTTTGTTGGTCATATTTTGGGAACTTAAATTTTTTCTATTTTTCAACTTTATAAGTTTTTAGGTTAAAAAATCATCACGATCTCGCTTTCCAATGGATGAAACTACTCAAGAACTCAGCTAAACTAAAAAGAATTTATTTTAGAATTTCCTCATAACTCGATATC
This sequence comes from uncultured Ignavibacteriales bacterium, assembly GCA_937138605.1. GTDB lineage: Bacteria > Bacteroidota > Ignavibacteria > Ch128b > Ch128b > CAKZPH01. The sequence goes on along the minus strand of CAKZPH010000098.1, from coordinate 25,409 downwards.
TATTCAAAATTATCAAAGCAATCAATTCACTGTTTACAAGAAAAAATTATTGATTGTAGTCTTTTTTTATTTTAATCAGACGGTAAATTTCCCTTTAGTCATAAAAAACAGCTTGTATATTGACAAAGAAAAAAAATTTTTATAATCTGTAACTAAAGTTTCGATTTATTTTGTATGTGTAATAATAGTTACAATTTTAACAAAAATCTTTTGATCCAGTTATTTTTGGATTTGGTTAAAATTGAGGGGCTATCAGGAAATGAGAAAAACGTTGCAAGTTATATCAAAGATTTTCTAACGAAGTTAGGCTTTGAATACTTTGAAGAAGATGACGCACACTTAATTGATGGAGGAAATCAGGGTAATCTAATATGTCCAGTTTATGGTGGTGGAGATTTTGTTTTGGTTTCTCATATGGATACTGCCAGAACTACTAAGGGTATTAATCCAGTTATAGAAGATGGAAAAATTAAAACCGACGGAAAAACTATTTTAGGGGCAGATAATCGAGCAGGGATTACAGCGATACTTTATGCTTTGCAACATGCATTAAATGAAGGAAAAAAAATTAAGCCTCATACAATTGTATTTACCATTTGTGAGGAAACTTCTTTAAGTGGTTCAAAGAACCTGAAGCTTAACAATCAAAACATTCGTAAAGGTTTTGTTTTCGATTCACACTTAGAGCCTGGTTATTTTATCGTTGCTTCTCCAGGTGCGCTTTTTTTCAATTTTATAGTAAAAGGGAAACCAGCTCACTCAGGTATTGAACCGGAAAAGGGAATTAATGCTATACAAGCTGCGGCTAATGCAATATCAAAAATTAAACAAGGTCGATTGGATGATAGTACTACTTTGAATATCGGTAAAATAAAAGGGGGTGAAGCTGTCAATGTAATTCCAGCTTACGTAGAAATAGAAGGGGAGATTAGGTCTTTCGAATTGGAAAAAATACAAAAATATTTCAATGAGTTAACGTCGATATTCAAGGATGAAACTTCCGCATCAGGTTGTGAATTTATAATGAATTCATCCTGGGACTTTAAGCCCTATAAAATTTCTTCAGAAAGTGAGGTCTATAGATCAATAAAAGAAGCAATTGAGAAGTCCAACCTTTTGCCGAAAGAATCAATATCTTTTGGTGGCAGTGATGCTAATTCTTTCAATGCTCGAGGGATTGAATGTGTAAATATTGGAATAGGGGCGAAAAATCCACACAGTAATGATGAATACATATTAATTGAACATCTAATGCAAGCATCGATTATTGCTTATCATTTAATCGTTGAAGAGTAAATGAAAATAAGAGAGTTATTTTTAGCTATTTTTATTTCCTTAAATTTTGTACACGCTCAGGACAGAGGTTACTTAGTAATTATAGGTGGAGGTGACCGAACAGAAGAAATTATGGGTGCCATTTTAAGATTAAGTGGAGTAAACCAATCGGTTTTGATTATTCCAAATGCAAGTAGTGAACCTGAAAGAACTGGAGAAAGGTTAAAGGAAGAATTTGAGAGGCTTGGTTATAAAGATGTAAAAATTTTTTTTGGAGGTAGAGAAAAAGCAAATGATAAAGAATATATAGGACAATTTGAAAATTGTAAAGTTGTTTTCTTTTCGGGAGGTGATCAGAACCTTCATACAAGAGATTTATTGAGTACGGAATTGTTAAGAATGATTAAGAAAATTTACAATGAGGGTGGAGTAATATCGGGAACGAGTGCAGGTGCAGCTGTGATGAGTAAAATTATGATTACAGGAAATGAACTAATAAATAAAGATTCTCTTAACTCGTTTAATTCGATTGAAAGAGGTAACATAGAAACTTCAGAAGGGTTTGGTTTTCTAGAGGACGTAATAATCGATCAACATTATATTAAAAGAAAGAGACTCAATCGATTGATAAGTTTAGTATTAGAAAATAAGGATAAGTTAGGTATAGGAATTGACGAATCGACAGCAATTATAGTTAATCCCGATAGAACCTTTGAAGTTATTGGGGAAAGTCAGGTTATCGTATTTGATGCAAAAAAAAGTAGAGTTAAGATTAGTCCAAGTAATAAGCTTTCGGGAGTAAATATCACTACTCACGTTTTAGTTAAAGGTAACAAGTTCGATTTAAAAGGTAGAAGAGTGTTAAAATGAGTTTAATTAAATTCACTATAAAAGTTCCGAATACTTATCTTTTAATTTTTTCTCTTCTTGTAATAATAGCCTTAATGACGTGGATTATTCCAGGTGGTAAATACGAGCGCACGTTAGTAGACGGGCGTGAAGTTGTTGTTCAGAATTCATTTAGGTATGTAGATAGTAATCCACAAGACCTGTTCGATCTTTTTATTGCTCCTTTGAAAGGATTTAAAGAGGCAGCTTTGATAATTGGTTTTATTCTGTTCGTTGGTGGTGCTTTTAATGTACTTGCTAGCACAGGTGCAATAGATGCATTCATTAAAAGACTTCTAGAATTACACAACAAATCGAAATTAATGAAATCATTATTTATACCAGTACTTGTATTAATGTTTTCGTTTGGTGGGGCAACATTTGGAATGAATGAAGAAATAATTCCCTTTGTTTTAATTTTAGTGCCGATCGCTTTAGCACTTGGTTACGATTCTATTACTGGAGTTGCTATACCATTAATTGGTGCTCACATTGGTTTTGCCAGTGCTTTTCTTAATCCATTTAACGTTGGAATTGCACAAGGAATTGCTGAATTACCCTTATTTTCCGGTTTAGAGTATAGAGTTTTTTGCTGGTTTTTATCAACTACAATTGGGATTATTTTTATAACTTTTTATGCAAAGAAAATTTATAAAAGACCCGAATTAAGTCCTGTATATGATCTTGATTTGGTACGAAGAGCGAATCATATTCAAGACTCATCCTCTATAAACATACCAGACTTTAATTGGCGAAGAAAGCTTGTATTAATTCTTTTTTTGGTATCATTAATATTTCTCGTTTATGGAGTGATAAAATTAAAATGGTTTATTGAAGAAATTTCGGCTTTATTTGTAATTATGGGATTACTGGCTGGAGTTATTGGCGGATTAAGGACAGACGATATTGTAAAATCGTTCATCAATGGTGCGAAAGATTTGGTTGGAACAGCTATTATTGTAGCTTTAGCGAGGGCAACTTTGGTCATTTCGAGAGATGCAAACATAATTGATACTATTTTATATGGGCTAACACCATTTATTGAATCATCTAATCCAGTGTTTTCTGCTCAGAAAATGTTTATAGTTCAGGCAATTATAAATTTCTTTGTTCACAGTGGAAGTGGACAAGCGGCTTTAACGATGCCAATAATGGCCCCATTGGCAGATCTGACAGGAATTTCACGGCAAACAGCTGTGTTGGCATTTCAACTTGGTGAGTATACAAACATTATAATTCCAACTTCAGCAGTTACAATGGGGGCACTAACAATGGCAAAGGTTCCTTGGGAAAGATGGGCTAAGTGGGTTTTACCATTGATGATTATTTTATTCATTTTAGGTTTTTTGCTGTTAATTCCACCGTTTTTAATTAACTATCAATAATTAAAAAAATTTATGGAGGTGCTATGAAAAAATTATTATTCCTTTCGATTTCGTTTCTCCTTGTTTCTTTTATAAGCGGGCTTTTTGCTCAGACTGCAAGTTTTCAAACTGGAAAGATTGGAGTTGAGATAAATCAATTTGGAAGGGTTAGAATTCATGCTCCTGCGATAGGTGCAACAAGACAGATTGATAGATCATCTATATTGGCAGGAGTCGGACGAACAGAAGTATTTGATTATAAAAATGATGCAGATATGGTAGTTGCACCTTTTACTGTTACCAATCCAACTAAAAGTGACTTTGAAATATTTAGTGTAATTGACAATTCTTATAATAATCTACCTCCAAAATTTGAAGTTAGAATAAATGCTTTTGGTTGGCATAATGAGGGTTTTATTGTTGTTAAATTCACAGTTATAAATCGTGAAACTACTGTAAAAAATACCAGAATTGGTATAGAAATAATTCCCCAACCTGATGGTACATATGGAAATGAAACGATAAAATTTGATCCAACCAATATGATTGCTCAGTCATTTAGAGACACGGGAGTTAGAACCGGGTATAAAATATTAAATACTACTGCTTCTGGTTTTAGGGTGATAGATTGGTTCTCGACCTATTTCGTAGGGGACTCTTTACTATGGGATGCTCTAAATTATAATAATTTCGACTTGACTTACACAGGAACGGGTGATGGTACTGTCACATTTTTATCTCAACCACCAGTATCTATTTCTCCAAATGATTCTGCGCACTTTTTCATTGGAATTGCTGTAGCAAACACAGAAAGTGAATTAATTGCCAACATGAATTTAGCACAACAGAAATATAATCTTCTGGTTAACGTAGAAGACAATCTTGTTCCATTGGCTTATTCGCTTTCACAAAACTATCCGAATCCATTTAATCCAATGACTAAAATTCAATTTTCGTTGCCTAAAAAAGAAAAAGTAACGATTGATGTATTTAACGTTTTTGGTGAGTTTATTGCGAGAGTTGTTGATAATGAATATGAAGCAGGAATTTATACCTTAGAGTTTGATGGAAAAAACTTATCAAGCGGTACGTATTTTTATCAACTTGTTGCAGGAGAATTTAAATCAACTAGAAAAATGATTTTGATTAAATAAAATGAAGAACGTAATTAGAGAAAAGTATAATTTAATACCTAAGTCGCAGAAACGACTGGCCGATTACTTTCTCGAGAATATTGATGCAATTCCTTTCTTAAATATTTATCAGATTGCGGAAGCCACACAGTACAGTGTGGCTTCTATTGTTAGATTTGCTCAAAAGCTTGGATTTCAGGGTTTTAGTGATTTTAAGTCAAAAATAACTCAATCATATAAAGATAGCCTCAAAAATCAGGAAATTTTTCATCCCCTTAAAATTGATAAGGTTAAGGAACATACTCTTGTAATGGTGGCAAATCAGGATATAAAAAATATTAATGACACTCTTAATTTAATTGATACGAAAACCTTTGATAATGTGGTTGATTTAATACTGAGTTCTAAACGCGTATACACAATGGGCTTGGGGATTTCCTTTTTACTTTCTCAAATTTTAGCTTATCAATTAAATCAAGTAGGTGTGGACTCTTATTATTTTCGTTCTAATTCAACATCGTTTTTTGATCAAATTCTTTTTTTAAATAAAGATGATTTGCTGATAGGATTTAGTTTTCCACCATATTCTGTAGAAACAGTCGAAGCAGCCAAGTTTGCTAAAGAAAGAAAAATTAGAGTTATATCAATTACGAATAAATCTTCATCACCAATTACATTTCAATGTGTATACTCGCTCATAGTTAAAAGCGAGAATATGTTATTTACAAATTCTTTTTCAGCAATTTCAGTAATAATCAACGCTTTAGCTACTGAATGTGCAAAAAAAGATAGAAATCGAGCAGAAAAGTTTTTAAAAGAGTTCAAATACATAACTGAAAATTTTAATCAGGTCTTAATTTAATTTGAGGTGGGCTATGAGAAAATTAATTCTCATTTGGATTTTTATTGTTTCGAATCTTTTTGCTGGTACTACAGGGAAACTTGTAGGGAAGGTGGTGGATGCTCAATCCAAAGAACCATTAGTAGGTGCGAATATAATTTTAGTCGGAACAAACCTGGGAGCTGCGACAGATGTAAATGGTCGATTTGTGATTTTGAACATACCACCGGGGAGTTATTCAGTCAAAATAAGTATGATTGGCTATGAACCTGTTGTTGTTGAGGGAGTGAAAATTATAATAGATCAAACTACTGATATTTCCATTCAACTAAAACCAACTGATATTGTATTAGAAGAAGTTTATGTTATCGCTCAAACTCCAATGATTCAAAAAGATATGACAAGTTCAATTTCAGTTATAACAAGGGAAAAGATTGAAGCATTGCCCGTTTCAAGATTCACTGAATTACTTTCATTGCAAGCAGGAGTCGTTGGTTCGGGTGGGGCAATACATGTTCGTGGAGGTAGAACAAATGAAGTGGCTTATCTGGTAGATGGAATGTATGTGAAAGATCCATTATTAGGACGGTTAGCTACAGATATAAATAATGATGCAATTCAAGAAATGACTTTACTCTCTGGTACCTTTAACGCTGAGTATGGAAACGCGATGAGCAGTGTAGTAAATATCGTAACTCGTGAAGGTACTGATAGATTTTCTAGCAAGTTTGAAATTAGATCCAGTGAGTTTGGCATAAAGGAATATGAAAGATTCAGAGAAACAAGATTTAATGGAAACATAAGTGGTCCATTATTTTTTAATAATTTGAAATACTTCTTATCTTTTGATCGTGACGTTCGTGGAAGTTATTTACCTTTTGGATACAATAAGATTATGACTTTATTCTCAAAGATTACCTCGACTCAAATTCCAAAGGTAAAAATCACTCTTTCTAATCGAGGTAGTAAAGGTTGGCGACAGAATTATTCACATACATGGAAATACATTCCTGAACAATATTTAAGAATTAGGACTGATAGTTGGCAAACTGGTTTTACCTTGACTCATACTCTCTCTTCTAAAATGTTTTATGACTTCAGGGCTTCATATTTTAACCAAGGGTATTATTCTGGAATTGATAAAGATACTTCTGAATATCTTTCAACAGCCCAACGAGTTTATCTATCAACGGCTGGAAATGGATATGAATTTTGGGCAAAAGCTGATCCATTAGAAATGACAGATAGTAGGACAGTTACGGCTGATTTTAAGTTAGATTTTCAATGGCAAGCCTCCGAAATACATGAATTAAAATTTGGTGGCCAATTTAAGAAGCACTGGGTTAGATATTGGAATATTTATGATCCCAAAAGAAACTTCCCTTACATCAATAATTACAGAACAAATCCACTTGAATTTGCCGCATACTTACAGGATAAAATTGAATTTCCGTATCTAGTTGTTAATCTTGGATTACGTTATGATTATCTAAATGCAAACGTTGAATTCAGGCAAAATCCTCTTGATCCAAAGTCAATAATAAAAGTAAAACCGCGTACTCAATTAAGTCCACGAGTTGGTATTGCTCACCCCATTTCAGAGAGAACAAAATTACATTTTAGTTACGGTCACTTTTTCCAGAACCCTGACTTTGAATTTCTTTTTGAGAATAAACAATATGATTTGAATGTTAGGGAACCACTTTTTGGTCAACCGAGTCTTGACGCTCAGCGAACTGTAGCTTATGAAGTTGGTCTTTCTCATCAATTTTCTGAAAGAGTAGCAGCGCATGTTGTGGCATATTACAAAGACGTAACCGGACTGATTGGTACAAGATATTACTTCCCATATTTTGAGGGAAGATATGTAGGTTATACACTTTATGTCAATGAGGATTATGCAAACATTCGCGGTCTTGAGTTAACTGTTGATGTTAGACCCGGGAAATATTTCTCTGGTGGTCTGACATATACTTATTCAATTGCAAAAGGAAGTGCCTCATCAGAGACTGAACAATATCCAGGAACTCAGGAATCAACTCTTCTTTATTACTTAGATTTTGATAAAACTCATGTGTTTAATGCAACTGCTACTTTTACAATTCCTGAATCGGAAGGACCTGAGCTTTTAGGCTATCGTATTTTTGGAAATACAGATTACAGTTTAATTTTTCAAGCAAGCAGTGGTTATCCTTACACACCGAGTGGAAGAGATATTGGGTTTGTAATTAAAAATTCATTAAGACGCCCATCTACGTATACAATTGATTTTATGGTTAGTAAAGAAGTTCGAGTGTATTCAAGGCTTAAACTAAGAATTTTTGCCGAAATCTTTAATCTAACAAATAGAAGAAATATTCTCTATGTATATCCGGATACAGGAGACCCAGAATACACGTTTGTTGGCGGCCAATCAGAAGAATACATGAAAAATCCTTCTCACTTTGGTCCACCGAGAATTATTCGATTTGGTCTGGGAGTTAAGTTTTAAGGAGGGAAGTTATGAAAATTAATTATAAACTAACTTTTCTGTTTTGCTGGTTATTTATTTTCTCTCTTTCATTAAGTCAATTAGTTGCTCAAACCAGTTTGAAGGAGAAGGAAGAACAAGAAAGAACTTTATCATTAGAAAGAAATTTGGGAATAGCTGATAGAGCTGGGGGAACACACAATGCAAGTAACATTGGACTATTTTTTGAAAACAGAGGAAAGTTATATCCACGGAGATTATCTCAAGGTCCTTCGGGTGAATTTCCAATAAATAGTGGTAAGCATTACATATATAGAATTAATACATTTATAGGTATACCAAATAATGTTGTTCAGGGTAGGTTCACAACAAATGAAGAGTGGGAAGCAGTTGGAGGTTATCATAATCCGGATATTGCAAGAATAGCAATGAGTGACAAACCTACAACCTGGCATCCGAAAAATGGCTGGCCCGTTAAAGACAACGAAGGAAATCCAATATTTAAATCAGATCAAGATAGTTATTGTGTTTATAGTGATAGCAACAATTCCCGTCAAATACTTGGTTTAGTTGTTCATCAGATTGGATATACATATGGAGTCAAGTTTGCACAAAACATAATCTTTTACAAATATCTTGTGATTAATCAGGGGAATAAAAATCTGGATAGTCTTTACTTTGCAAAGTATTGTGATATAGATGTTGGAAATGTAAGTGGTGGAGTTCCAGAATATGCTGATGATAAGATTGGATTTATTAGAGAAAAAAATTTCCTTTACTTTTACGATGCAAAAGGTTATTCACGGGAGTGGCCCGATGGTAAAACTGGATACTTTGGAGTAGCTTTTTTGAAAACTCCAAAGGTTAATGGAATTGAATTAGGCATAACTGATATGCATTATAATTTATATGATGATGACAGGGATGTGGATTCCATCCAATATGGAATTATGTCAAGTAGTCCAAGTCTTTATAATCATCCAACCCTTGGTCCAAAATATTTTCACCTGGGTCCAAATCCAAACATTCATTATGATGATCCAGCAACGATTCCTCCAGGAGGATTAGACATAGTTGCGACTATAAGTTCGGGTCCATATAAATTAAACGTTGGTGATACTCTTGTTTTTGTAACAGCAATTATTGCAGGCGATAATCTGGAGGAAGCATTGCGATACTTAGATAATGCGTACAAAATTGTCGAATTTGATTATGAGATTAGTAAACCACCAGCAACTCCACGACTGTCAGGAATTGCAGGTGATAGAAGGGTTATTTTATTCTGGGATGATAGAGCTGAGCTTTCGAAAGATAATTTTAGCGGAGAATATGACTTTGAAGGTTATAGAATCTACCGTAGTCTTGATAGAGGTGTAACGTGGAGTAAATTAGCTGATTTTGATTTGCCAAACAAAATTGGATTGGATGTTGGATTGAATTACACTTATGTAGATACGAATGTTGTTAATGGTATTGAGTATTGGTATTGTGTTACTGCTTATGATAGAGGAGATACACTTATAGGAATAAGTCTTGAAAGTCCTCTGGGTAAAGACACGTCTGCGGTAAATACCATAAGTTTAATTCCTTTATCAAAAGCAACTGGTAGAGTTGCTGTTCAATCAGATACGGTAGAATATATTGGAACGGGAAGATCGAACTACAGGTTAATTGTTTTACCTGTTGATAAGAATGATCTTGCTGGAGGAACTTACGAAGTGAGGTTTTCATATGTTCAGCGAACTGAAAGAGGAAAACTATTAACGAGAGTCACTCCAATTATAACTGACTCAGCACGAACGGAACCAAAACGTTATGGTATTGAATTCCTTTCACCAACTCAGTTTCATTTGATTGATTTGTTCACTGGAGATTATATAGCTCCAACGCCCAAAAGTTATGTATCGGGAGGAACTTATACAGTAAATCCTGGAATGAGAATCAGGATTTTCGATCCAGATCCAAATGTTCCTGCTGAATTTAAACCTAAGGCAGGTGACTACTTGACTTTAAATTATGCAATTACAGTAGTAAAGAATGGAAATGATACGGTTGTCAATAAAAGACCATTTAGTCTTGGTTTACGTTATTCCACCACTGATGGAGTTTTATTCTATATGCTACCACCAGAAATTATTATAAATCTGTCAAGGGTTGGTGGCACAGATAATTTTAGGATCATTCCAACGGTATACGATACTACATTAGTTCAAAGCCAAATGTACATAGTTTCTGTTGAAGGTAATGGAATATCTAATGGAGTTGGATATATAAATGTAGTAATTCGTAATTCCGCTGGTGATATTCTGCTAAGAAGAGATTCCATAAATAATAAAGGGGCAATTCGTATTAACGGCATTAATATTGTCTTTGAATTTAATCCTCAACTACCCCCATCTAGAGGAAATATTTATTCTTTTGAAACTGTTAAACCTGTTTTACCAAACATAAAAGATGCTTTCAAATTTTCAATCAAATCAGCACATATAGATAAAAAAGCTATTGCTTCCAACTTAAGCAGAATTAAAGTTGTTCCAAATCCTTACATTGTGTCATCCTTATATGAACCGGAATTTGGTGAGTTAAGAAGAGAACCTCTTCGACAACTTCAATTTATTAACCTCCCCAATGAATGCACAATTTATATTTTCACCCTCGATGGAGATTTAGTGAAAACGATTAGACACAATTCAAATTTTGGAACTGCAACTTGGGATTTAAGAGCTGAAGGTGGAAGAGAAATAGCTGCAGGAATTTATGTATATGTTGTGAAAACTGATGAATCTGAATATATGAACCGATTTGCGGTGATTAAATAATTTAATGGAGGTAGAAATGAAGAGAATTATTTTCATTTTGTTTTTATTAAATGTGTTTCTTTATTCGCAAAATCCTAATCTTGGAACATCGGGAGCACAGTTTCTACAAATTCCTATTGGGGCAAAAAATACAGCTTTAGGCTCTGCAGCAGTAGGTTTGACTGATGATGCATCTTCTGTTTTTTGGAATCCTGCAGGAGTCTCTGCGGTTCAATCATCATCGGCGCATTTCACGACTTTTAATTGGTTAAAGTTTTTTAATGTAAATGCTATATCGTTTGTTCATAATTTTGGTAATCTAGGAAACCTTGGATTGAGTTTGCTTGTCTTAAATATGGAAAAGATGGAAATAACAACAGAATTAGAACCTGAAGGGACTGGAAGATACTTTGATGCACAAGATTTGGCACTTGGATTGACTTATGCCAGATATCTTACAGATAGATTCAGATTTGGAGTTACTGCAAAATACATACATCAAAGAATATGGAACGAGACAGCTAACGGAATTGCTTTTGATATCGGCACACAATACACTCTCGATTTTAATAACCTAACCATAGCAATGGCGATGACTAATTTTGGACCTGACTTGAAATTGAGTGGTCCGAATTTGAATGTTATTCATGACAAGAATAAGAATTTTCCACTTAATAGATTAACTCCTGCGCAATTGCAAACTGATAACTATCCATTACCTTTACATTTTCAAGTAGGAATTGGAATGGACTTAGCCAGAACTGAGTTTTTCAAATCGAGAATTGGTATAGATGCTTCTCATCCAAACGATAACAAAGAAAGAGTTCACTTAGGAACTGAATTTATCTTCTTCGACAGATTAGCTCTACGAGTTGGTTATAAACATAATTATGATGATGAGAACTTTACTTTTGGTGGAGGCATTAGTGATTTTCTTTCAGGAATAAAAGTGAATTTCGATTATGCTTTTTCAAGTTTTAAGATTTTGCCAAATGTACATAGATTTTCTTTAGGACTTGAATTTTAATTTTATTTGATTCTGTTAGTTTTGAAAAAGGAGATTTCAGTGTCATATGAGCATAGAAATTATAATTGAAAACCATTTGCATCGAGTCGTCTCTTAAACACAAAATTTTTTACAACTTATGAAAACAATCTTGTTTTTAGTTTTATCGATTTCAGTTATTTATTCTCAAGGTTATATCTGTGCGGTTGGGGGTGGTTCTGAGAACTATAATGATTGGAGTGATGAGCCTTACCGCTGGATAGTTCAAAAAGCCGATAGTGGAAAGATTGTAATTTTAAGTTATTCGGATGCTACTTCTTGGTTACCAAATTATTTTATGTGGCTTGGAGCTGATACAGCTTATAACAAAACGATTTCTTCAACGGCAATTGCAAATGCGCAATCAACCTATAATGAACTAATTACAGCTAAAGCAATTTATCTTCGTGGTGGTGACCAATATGAATACATTAGACTCTGGAAAGGAACAAAGACCGAACAAGCTATCAAATACGTATTTGAGCAAGGAGGAGTTATAGCAGGAACGAGTGCTGGTGCAATGGTTTTGGGTGATATTGATTTCAGTGCTCAAAGTGGTTCAGCTTATCCACTTCAATCATTACAAAATCCATTTAATTCAACAATGCGTTTTGAAACAAATTTCTTAAGACTTGTTCCCGACGTTCTTTTTGATACTCATTTAATGGAAAGAGGTAGACACGGCAGGTTAATTCCGATGATATACAATATCTATCATACGATGGGAAGAAAAATATTAGGTATCGGAATAGATGATCGAACTGCGGTTTGTATCTCTCCCAATGGAATTGCAGAAGTATTTGGAAGTGGTTCTGTTGCGTTTTTTTGGATTGATAGTTTAACCAGGATTTCAACATTCATTTCTGGGAAGTATACGATCGAGAATCTAAAACTTGATTTACTTACTAGATATCATAAATATGACCTTGTAAATAAACGAGTTATATATTTTCCACCCTCAGCAAAGGATGTGTTAACAGCAAGACCCTGGAGATTGCCTAAAACAAATATTTTCTTAACCGGAAACGACAATATTCAAGCTCAAATTGGTACTGCTTTAATTGACTATTTAAATGCAGTTAATTCTTCACATGTGGTTTTAATAACTCATCCCTCTTTTCAATCACAAAGCATAATTACAAACTTTTTATCTGTTAATAATTTTAATTATTCTGTTGTTCAGATAACACAATCATCACTTCAAAGTCAAATTGAAGCTGCTAAGATTTCTAATGGAACTTGCTTTGTAGTTGCAGGTGATTCATTGGCTGTTTTATCACTACTAAATCAATTTGGAACACCAGTGGCTGATTCCTTCCTTTTGGCAATAAATTTTTCAAAGCCAGTTTTACTCTTGGGAAATGCGGGGAAAATTACAGGTGAGTTTTATGTTGACAATGTTGAGTTGGAAAATTATGCATCGTATCGTGGAAAAATGACAAACAATCGTGGTATTGAACTTTTTGGTGATTTTATATTTCAACCAATGCTTTATGAAAATTCAAATTTCTACGAGAATAGACAGAGTGCATTATTCTGGGGACTGATGCGAAATAGAAAAAGAATTGGAATCTATTTAAATGGTACAGATAGAATTACTATATCGAGCGATGGCATATTTATAAAAGGAAATGTTATTACTCCTTACATCATAGTTGATGCACGCAATACGACAAAAGTTGATTCTTCAACGTATAGAGCCAGTGGAAGTGTAGGTCCGAGACAGGTTGTTGCGATGAATGAAGTTCGATTATCACTGACAAATTATTCAGAAATTAAATATCAGATAATAAGTGGCGGTTTTAATTATTTAACTGATGTTAAGGAAAAATATATTGAACCAGAAAAAATGTCCTTTGAGTTATATCAAAATTATCCAAATCCTTTTATGACTCGTGAGGGAAATTCAGTAACTCGAATTAGGTTTACTGTTCCAAAATTAAATCAAACTAATGTGTTAACTAAAGGAACAAAATCAGGCGTTTTTATTTCCATTAAAGTATATGACATTCTGGGCAGAGAAGTAGCTACATTAATAGAAGAAGAAAAGGACTCAGGAGTTTATGAAGTCAATTTTAATGGACTTAATTTTCCACCGGGAGTTTATTTTTATCAATTAAAAGCCTTTGACACATCATCGGGCAAAGAGCATATCTTTTCAAAAACTAGAAAAATGATTTTGATTAAATAAAAATCTTGTAAAGGAACATGTTAAGATTATTAATTTTAATTTTTCTTTTTTGTTATGCAAATGCTCAGCAAGAAGTATTATCGCCCCTTGAAAAATCAGGTTATCAAAAGTTAACGTCTTATGAGGAGTTAATAGAATACGTCAATTTCATTGTTGCACAATCAAAAATTGTAAAAGCCGAATCAATTGCAACAACAAAAGAAGGAAGCAAAGTAATTGCGCTCTTTTTTTCTAAAGGAAATTTTGGAAAAGAAAAAGACAAGTTGAAAATTCTATTCTTTGCTCAACAACATGGTAACGAGCAGTCCGGGAAAGAAGGTGCATTACTTTTAGTTAAGAAACTAATTTCAGAGGAATATCAATATTTATTTGATCGAATAGACTTAGCGTTGATTCCTCAGATGAATCCCGATGGTTCGGAACGAAATCAGAGACGAAACTCAAATGATATAGATTTAAATCGGAATCACTTAATCTTGACAGAACCAGAAGTACAAGGATTGCATCGTCTTTTCAATAAATATTATTTTGAAGTTACTCTAGATGTTCACGAATACTATCCATATTCTGATAGCTGGAAAAATTTTGGGTTCTATAAAAACGCAGACGAACAACTTGGATTGGTTTCAAACATTAACATTTCTCATTTAATAAGAAAATTTTCAAAAGAAAAAGTTTTGCCTTTTGTGCAAAAATGGCTTAATGAAAAGTCATATTCATTTTGTGAATATGTAGTTGGCGGTCCACCTGATAGAGAGTTTCTTCGTTTTAGCACAACTGATATTAATGATGGAAGGCAGAGTTTTGGAATTCTTAATACTTTATCTTTTATTCTTGAGGGTAAAAACGGAAGAGATATGCAAATCGATAATATAAAGAGAAGAGCCGAAGCTCAAGCTGAAACAATGTTATCTCTCCTAAATTTTGCTTATCAGCATGCGAAGGAAATTAAAAAGTTAGTTCGTGAAGAAAGAAAAAATTTAATAAACTCAAAAGATGACGTTGTAATTCACTCCGATCACTTTAAAAATGGAACAAAGTTTTTATTACCAGTTTGGGATGTTACCAATGAACGTGATACCATTATTGAAGTCGAAAATTTCAATCCAGAAGTAAGACAGATTCTCTCTATTAAAAGACCCAAAGGTTATCTTGTCAACGTTCATGACACATTGTTAATTAACTTCATTCAAAATCATCAAATCAAATATTCTTCAAAGATTCCAAAAAGAAGCAAACTAATTGTTTATGAAATTTTATCTATAGATTCGGTTAAACATGAAGGTGAGTATGTCGTACGACCAATCATATCAACAAAAACAATTGAACATAAAGATTTAGATGGAAAATATATTTTTATTCCAATAAATCAGATTTACAGTAACATGATCGTACAAGCTTTTGAACCTGAATCTGTGAGCGGACTTATTCAATACAAAAATTATCGTTATCTAATAGAAAATAAATTCTATCCAATAATTAAAGTTAAGTGAACGAGCAATTATTAATAATTGAATTTAGACTTTTAATTTGATCTCTATTAGAAAATTGATGAAGTACTCGAACGTTGCTCTTAGCTTACTTAATTTTTACTTAATTCTATTTACTTGAGATCTCAAAATCAATTTAGCGCTTGGAACAGGAGGGAATTTATTCTTTAAAAGTTTTTTGAAAATGATTTCAATTTTTGTTGATGTATTTTCTTAGTTGTGGAAGTAAAGAAAAAGAAAACTTTTCGCTTAAAGTAGTAATGACGAAAGTTAGGAAAGATGAGGTTAGAGCGATTATGTAACTTAAGTCTGATTTCAAAAAGTAATGAGCTATAATCCAAACAGTTGAACCGACAAGAAGTGTAATATTTGCAGTAAGTCCGTTACCTAATTTTGTGTACATTCCAAAGATAAACACAATGAAAATGCCGGCACTTCCAAAAGCTGAAGCATCTTTTACAAGTTCATATACACCTTCAGCATATGTCGCAAGTAAGTAAGCAATAATGCCTGCAATAAGAACATTAAGGCGCGAGATTTTAAGTTTCATTTTTTCCGATTTAAGATTTACCATATTAAAAATAACGTTGTGAGAAAATAAGGCGGAAGAAGCCAGCAATGTGCTATCGACTGTGGAGAGTATTGCCGATATTAAAGCTCCACTAAAAATAACATATAAAACTGGTGTAAGATATTTTTGAGCTACAAGTGGTAAAATTTGTTC
Organism: uncultured Ignavibacteriales bacterium; assembly: GCA_937138605.1. Lineage (GTDB taxonomy): Bacteria > Bacteroidota > Ignavibacteria > Ch128b > Ch128b > CAKZPH01. Next base: position 9,190 of record CAKZPH010000098.1, on the reverse strand, counting down.
AGGATATTCTAAGTCAGGAATTAATTGCAAACCAATCAAACCAATTGAAAGAGGAATGAGACCTAAAAAAATGTAAAGTGAACCTGCAATTATTGAAGAGCGCCAAGCAACAGTATGAGATTTAGCCGAGAAAATTCTTTGAATTAATTCTTGAGCGATTAAAGAGCCACAAATTGGAATTGCCCATGCTTCTATTGTTTTAAGTGTAGAGTATGATAGTAGTTCGTCATTGTTTGAAGTAAATACTAATTTTTCCTTTGCAATATTTTGTATTGTTTCATGGATATTGATACCATCGAAAAAAACCAGTATTGCAATTACTATTAAACCAACCATCAGTATCAAACCTTGAATTAAATCAGTCCATGCGTCGGCAAGTAGACCACCAAATGTAGTGTAAATAATAACAATTATGGCAGAGATTAGAATTGCCAAATGTAATTGAATCTCGGAAGTAGCAGAGAGGATTAACCCGAAAGCTCTTATTTGCGCAGCTGCCCACAAAATCGATGTAGGGATCATTATGATTGCTATAATTTTTTCAGTAGATGTAGAATATCGTATTCTGAAAAAGTCAGCAATGGTTGTTAGTTTCATTTTGTAAAGAGGAATAGCAAAGAAGAGTCCCATGATAATTAGAACCATTCCATAACCGAACGGGTCGGCAGTTACACCTGATAGACCTGATTCATAAGCCGCACCAGCAGTTCCGATGCATGACTCAGCACCAAACCAGGTCGCGAAAATTGAAAATATAACGAGAAGATAACCTAATCGTCGCCCTCCTAGAAGATAATCGTCCTCTGATTTTATAAACTTCGAAATGTAAATACCTAATATGAGTTGAAATATTATATAAATTATGACGCCAATTAAAATGATGTTCAACTAATTCTACTTACCTCATATTTTAATTTTACCGATGCAAATTTATTCAGTATCAAAAAATATTCAAATGAAATTGATTAACTCTGAAAGTAGATAAAATATAACATGATCAAAATTATGATTTATAAGTTTAACTCGTTAATGAGTTAAATGATTAAAACTACTTAAATTTGCTAATAAATTTTGATGGATGATTTTGTGAAAAATAATATCAAAAAGGATTTAATTCTAAAAGTTGCAAAAGAACGATTTGCTCGATATGGATTAAAAAAAACGAAGATGGAAGAAATAGCTGCTGATTTGAAAATGTCAAAACCTACTCTCTATTATTACTATCAGACAAAAGAACAGATTTATGAAGAAGTATTGAAATATGAGATAAAAGAAATATCAAACTCCCTTACAGAGATTTTGAACAATGAAAGTTTGAGTATTGAAGATAAGTTAAGTCAATACTTCAAAGTTGTAAAAAATTATTTTAGTGAGAAATCAAATTTGTTTCAATTACAATTAGATGTGCTTTTAATGCCAAATGTAATGGTTCCTAAATCATTGTATTTCAAACTTATTGAGACGGAAGTAGAATTCCTTAAAGCATTGTTCTCCAAAATTTTAGTTAAGTCTAAAAATAAAGAAGATGAGGTAAATTTTATTGCCAGATATCTTAATTCAATAGCCAGGGGAATTTTATTGATTGAAAAAATAGATTCAGAAAAAGGTGAAAATATATTTGAAAAGCAGGAAACACCAGCCGAGAATCAATGGAAGTTTACGATTAGAATTCTTCTTAAAGAATTTTCAATAACAGATTAATTGATTTGTTTATAATTGAAAATTAATAAATAGCTTCTCTAATTTTTGCGCTAATATAATCCATTATCCAAACAACTATAGCAATCATAATAACGATTAGACCAACCTCATGCCATTGACCTAAACCTTGATATTGCATCAACATCGTACCAATTCCGCCACCACCCACAAGACCAATTACTGTTGCCATTCTTACGTTTATATCCCATCGATAAATAGTGAAAGATAAAAAAGGCAAGACAATTTGCGGTACAACAGCGTACCATATTATTTGTAACTTGTTGGCACCAGTTGCTGTTATCGCATCAACTGGACCTTCTTCGATACTTTCGATCGCTTCAGAATAAAGCTTTGCATTAGCAGCAATCGTATGAACTAAAAGAGCTATCATTCCTGCGTATGGTCCAATTCCAACCCAGACAGAAAAAATTATAGCCCATATCAGAGGTTCAATTGATCTAACAAAGTTTAGAATAATTCGCAAAACATAATAGATTGAAAAAGTAAATATGTTATCTTTCATTAAGTTTCGTGCTGTCACAAAACTTAAAATTAAAGTTGGTGGAATGGATAAAAGAGTTGCAATCAATGCTAAATAGATTGTTTCAATGATTGCAAAAAGGGCATCATCAAAAATTCCCATTTCGGGAGTAAAAAGAGAAGAAAAAATTCTATTGGCACCTTCAATACCCTCTTTGCTAAACAAATCGATGATTGAAATTTTCGTTACAAGCCAACCTGAAATAAAAGTCAAATTGAAAAGAGCCCATGCGAATATTTCTGAGACGAGTTTAGCGCTCTTTGTTTCTTCTGCTAAACCCATAATCCTAGCGCCCAGGGAAGTTCTGCTTAAACCCCAGATTGTACCGATTCCGATTGACACAACTAAAAATAAACCTATCTCAGTCCAGGAAAATGGCAGCTCTCTCAAATCGAGTATAACTTTGTAGTAGATTGCTCTTTGTAAAACTAGAATTGTGTAAAAAACAAAAAAGATATCAAGAAGAATTGCTTTTATTAAGTTTATTTTTTCCTGATTTTTTCTCTTTTTTAAAATTTTTTCTCTGGGGTGGAATTCTAATTCTGGTTCTAACATTATCTTATCTCCACTTCTTCTGCTTCTTCACCATAAATTGTTTTAAACCATTTTTCGTCAATTTCTCTTGGTGAACCTTCGAAAACTATCTCCCCATTTTTTAATGCAATTACACGAGATGCGTATCTTCTAACTAAACTGAGGAAATGTAAATTACAAATAACTGTAACTCCCAATTCCTTGTTGACTTTTTCGAAATATTGCATAATTGAATTAGATGTGGCGGGGTCTAAACTAGCAACTGGTTCATCAGCTAAAAGTAATTTTGGACTTTGCATTAAACTTCTAGCAATTGCTACGCGTTGTTGTTGTCCACCGCTTAATTTATCAGCTCTTTCGTATGCATATTCTTTAATACCGACAATCTCTAAATTTTTTATCGCTTCTTGAATGCATTCAGGAGGAAAGTTTCCTAATATTGATGGAAGCGTTTTCATATATCCAAGTTTTCCCGCAAGAACATTATTTATCACCGGCATTCTTTTAATTAAATTGAATTGCTGAAAAACCATTCCAATATTTCTTCTAACTTCCCTTAAATGTTTTCCATGAATGTGAGTAATGTCTTCGCCGAGGAATCTAACAGTCCCAGACGTTGGTTCTTCTAATCGATTTATGCATTTAAGTAGAGTTGTTTTTCCAGAACCGCTCAAACCAATCACAACCAAAAATTCACCTTCATAAACATCAAAGGAAACTCCTTTAAGTGCATGCGTTCCGCTTGGATACACTTTGTGAAGATTTCTAACTTCTAATATTTGTTTCATATCTCATTTGATAATTTTTTCTAAATCTATTCCAGCTTCTTCTACCATTTTTCTCATCAGATCATAGTCAGAATCTTTTGTAGGGATTAATCCTTCCATACTATAAATTTCTGGAAGTACTTTCTTTCCTTCTTCTGAATTGACAAACTTGAGTAATGCGTTTTTAATTCGTTCGATCATAATTTTAGGTAAACCTTTACGAAAAACTACCGGGTCATTTGGAAGAGTATCAGTGAGAGCGAGAATTTTAATTTTCTCTAAGACATCAGGATATTGTTTTTTGACACGAATTCGAGCGTCAAGAGGTTCACCAGTTTCATGGTGTGGAGGTGAATAAAACGTAGCTCCCGCATCTACCTGTTTTTGATAAACCATTGTGACAACATTATCATGTTTCATCGCAAAAGTTTCACGAGATGGTTTGATTCCATGTTTTTTTAGTAGATGAGATGGTAAGATATATCCTGAGGCAGAGGATGCATCAACGTAGGCAATCGATTTTCCATCTAAATCTTCTATCTTTTCAATACCCGAATCTGTGCGAACGATAATTTGTCCACGATAGGAAGTTTGATTCCCTGTTCTTACTACTCTTAAAACAGCGTTTGCACCATACTTTTTATTTGCAAGTAAATAACTGAAAGAATTGATGATGGCAATGTCTGCACGGTCCGTTCCAAAAGCTTCGACAACCGCTATGTAAGACGTAGGTACGGCTGTTTCAAAATAATATCCTGTTTCTTTTTCAAGAAAACGAATTAATGGTTTTGCACTAAGAATTATCTTTTCTGCATCTACAGAGGGAGTAAAGTAAAGTTTGACGGGATTTTTGAGTGTACCTAAACTACCTTTAGTTTCCCGTATCGAAATAAATACTATAAAGATTAAAGTCGGTAGTAAGTATAAAATGTATTTTAAGAATTTCAATTTTTTATCATCGGTTTTACAAATATCTTAAAGTTATGTCTGTTATACAAAAAAGTTAAAATTTGTTTTGTTTGTTTTATTTATAAAATTTTAGAGTTTAATACTTCTTTAATCTGAAGGTTTAATTAGACTTGAGCATCAAATTATTGACAATAGAATATTTCTTTTTTATGTTATTGTTGTATTTATGGTTTTACAAAAGATCCCTAAAGAATTATCTGAAGAATGTAAAGATGTGGGTTATGTGACAATTGCCCACTCATTCCCTGAAACAGTAAAAATTAAGTTTACTGATGAATTTCACTTTGATGGCCGAGTAAAAAAATTTTCTGGTTTAGGCGAAATACATTCTCTTTGCACTGCTCATTTTCACAAGCTACTTTCAACTTATAATATTCCAACTGCATATGTAGATTCCCCAAATTCCGATGAAATAGTTTTTATTAAACATCAAAAGTTACCTATATTGATTCGCATACATAATTACTCAAATAAAACTTTTAATAAAATTTTCAATTTAAAGGAAAAGATAAAATTAGTAGCTCCCATATATGAGATTTATCACAAAAATCACTTAAAGTATCCTCTAAATGAATATCATCTTTTGTCCTTTAACATAATTAGTTTAGATGAAAGTAGAGAAATTATAAAACTCGCTTCTAAAGTCAATATTGTTATTAAATCTTTTTTTGAAAGAAGAGGTTATGATTTACAAATGTTGGAGTTAGAATTTGGTAAAGGTAACTCACAAATTTTTCTTACAACCCTTTTTACAATTGATAAATTTAAATTAAAGCCCCACAATTCAAATCAACCAAATTTCGATTTCGAAAAAATCCCGCTAACAAAGCTTCGTGAAGTTTTCATTAGCTTTCAAAAAATGATATATTAGAAGACAATGATAACTAAATATGGATATACTACCTTAAGTGCAATTGCACTTATATCTATAGTTTTATTTAGTGTAAGCCTATTTATCAATAGCTCGTATATTAAATTTTCATTAATGGCAATTACGCTCGTTTTTTTAATATTTGGTATAGTCTTTTTCAGAGATCCCGAACGAAAAATTCCAGAAGGAAAAGATTTAATTCTTTCTCCAGCCGATGGAAAAATTATTTCAATTATGGAGATTTATGATGGGGAATTCTTAAAGGAAAATTGTTATCGAATATCTATTTTTATGTCGCCATTGAACGTCCATGTGAACCGAGTTCCAGTTACTGGTATTGTTGAATTTTTGAAATATTATCCTGGAAAATATTTAATTGCTTTCGAAGAAAAAGCCTCAGAAAAAAATGAGAGAATGAGCATTGGTATTAGTAGTGAAAATGGGAAAATAAAATTTGTTCAAATTGCAGGCTTTATTGCTAGAAGAATAGTTTGTGATTTGGAAGAGAATCAAAAAGTTAGAGCAGGTGAAAGATTTGGAATGATTAAGTTTGGTAGCCGAGTAGATGTTTATCTACCAAAAAATGTGAATATACTTGTAAAATCTGGGGAAAAAGTTTATGCAGGTGAAACAGTTTTATCAAAATTTGAATGATGAGGGTAGAGTATGAAGATTAGAGTAACTAGATCTGTGATCCCAAATTTATTCACAATATTAAACATGTTTTGTGGTTTTCTTTCTGTTATAAACACAGCAGAAGGAAACTACATGTATGCTAGTACTCTTATAATAATAGCGGCAATTTTTGATGCATTTGATGGATTTGCAGCAAGGATTACTAAATCTGCTAGTGAGTTTGGTGTAGAACTCGATTCACTGGCAGATGTAATTTCATTTGGCATAGCTCCAGCTTTTTTGATCTACAAAATCAAACTTTTTGAATTTCAAGAGATAGGAATTTTAATTTCTGCATTTTATCTGGTTATGGCAGGACTTAGACTTGCGCGCTTTAACGTTCAGCTTGTAGGATTTGAAAAACCACATTATTATGGCTTGCCTGCACCTCTTGGCGCTATAACTGTTTCTTCCTTCATTCTAACTTTCTATAATGATGTGTTAAATATTTTCAAATATAATTTTGGTAGTTTCTTCGTTCTACTTGTGATTTCTATTGGACTTTTAATGATAAGTAAAATAAAATATGAAGCATTACCAAACTTTAGTCAAGAAAGTTTAAAAGGGAAATTATTGCTTAATATATTTTTACTCTTATCTGTTTTAATTGCCATTTTTTCAAACGGGAAGGCAATTATTTTTATGATATTGATTTTCATAGTTTTTGGCTTTTTGCGCTCGGTTTATAAATCTACTGCTGATTTCATCAAAGCAAATTTTCCTACTTCAAAGGCAAACTAAAAATGTACAGAGCTAAAATCTTTGTAAAAAGGCGAAGAACTATTTTAGATCCACAGGGGAAAGCAATAGAACTTGGTGTTAAGTCAATTGGTATTAGTAATGTAGAAGATATTAGAATGGATAAATATTTTGAATTGACTGTTAATGAAAATGATGAGATAGTAGCAAGGAAAATAGTTGATAAGATTTGTGACTCTCTTCTTGCAAATCCACATCTTGAAGATTATCATTTCGAATTAGAGAGATTATGAAGTTTGGTGTGGTTATTTTCCCGGGTTCTAATTGTGATTACGATACTTATTACGTCCTTAAACATATGCTTAAAGTTGAGACAGTTTTTCTTTTTCATAAAGATACTGATTTACAGAATTGTGATGTTATAATTTTACCAGGTGGTTTTTCTTTTGGTGATTATCTAAGAACAGGTGCAATAGCAAAATTTTCGCCTATAATGAAAGAAATAAATGAATTTGCTAAAAATGGTGGTTATGTAATGGGAATTTGTAATGGTTTTCAAATATTATGTGAATCTGAGTTACTGCCAGGAGTTTTAACGATGAATACCTCGCTTCGTTTTCAATGCTATGATGTTTATGTGAAAGTAATTAATAATAAATCGCCTTTTACAAGTGAATACCAATTTAACGAAGTTTTGACAATGCCAATTGCTCATGGTGAAGGAAATTATTTTATTGATGATGATGGTTTGAAAGCTCTTTACGATAATGATCAAATTATACTTAAGTATTGTGATCAAGATGGAAATATAACTTTTGATGCGAATCCAAATGGCTCTGTTAGTAACATCGCTGGAATTTGTAATAAATCCAAAAATGTATTTGGATTAATGCCTCATCCCGAAAGGTGTTCTGAGCAAATTTTAGGAAATACAGATGGTATAAGAATCTTTCAATCATTATTAAATAATTTATAAAAGGAGTTTAAAAATGTTTGGTAACATTGGAACTGGTGAAATAATTCTAATACTTTTAATAATTCTCATCCTTTTTGGTGCAAAAAAAATTCCCGAATTGGCACAAGGACTCGGTAAAGGTATTCGAGAATTCAAAAAAGCCATGAGTGATGTGGAAGACGAAATCAAAAAGGAAACTAATAAAATTGAAGATAAATCCGAGAAATCTGAGAATACAAAATAAATTTTATTGATGTGATTGTGGATTTGCAGAACAAGGTACAGGCTTACTTACAAAAAATTGGGGTTTATCAGCACTTCAATGCCTTTTTAGATGTTTATGCAGAAGAAGCACTTGAAAGGGCATACTATATTGAAGAAAAAATTAAAGGTGGAGAACGTACAGGGAAATTGGCAGGTTTGGTTTTTGCAATTAAAGATAACATCTCAATTAAAAACAAGCGATTAACCTGTGCTTCTAAAATACTTAGTAACTTCATTTCACTTTACCATTCGACAGTAGTAGAGCGAATTTTTGACGAAGATGGATTGATTATCGGTAAAACAAATATGGATGAATTCGCAATGGGTTCATCCAATGAAAATTCAGCCTTTGGAATTGTTAAAAATCCGTACGATGAAGCCCGTGTTCCTGGAGGTTCAAGTGGTGGTTCTGCTGTTGCGGTTGCACTTAAAATGTGTGATGTTGCTTTAGGTACTGACACTGGTGGTTCAATTCGACAACCGTCAGCTTTTTGTGGTAATTTTGGACTAAAACCAACTTATGGTAGAGTTTCAAGATTTGGTTTAGTTGCTTTTGCATCATCTTTTGATTGTATCGGACCAATTGCTAATGATACGATGGCAATTGCAAAAGTTATGGAAGTAATTTCGGGCTATGATGAAAAAGATAGTACTTCCTCACCCCGACCTGTTCCGGAGTATTCAAAACTTTTAGAATTTGAAAATCATAAAATAAAATTTGGTTTGCCCGTTGAATTTTTTAATGAAGGTGTGGAGAAAGAAATTATTGATTCCATTTATGATTGTGTTGAATTTCTGAGGCAAAATGGTTTTGAGGTCGTTGAAATCTCATTACCCTACATTAAATATTCAATTGCTGATTACTACATACTCACAACGGCAGAAGCTTCTTCAAATTTATCTAGATATGATGGCGTTAAATATACCAGTAGAAGTAATACAGCAAAAACAATTCATGATATCTATACAAAAACGCGGGATGAATATTTTGGAAAAGAAGTAAAACGAAGAATTATGCTCGGCACTTTCGTACTCTCGGCAGGATATTATGATGCTTATTATCTAAAAGCACAAAGGGTTAGAAGATTAATTCAAAATGATTTTCTCGAAGCATTTAACAGTGTTGATATTATACTCTCTCCAACAACTCCAACTACTGCTTTCAAGATAGGAGAAAAATTAGATAATCCACTTTCAATGTATCTTAGCGATAT
>CAKZPH010000097.1 GCA_937138605.1 uncultured Ignavibacteriales bacterium | reverse complement strand
AAGATATATCAAAGAAAATATTTTATTCATTGGTAAATGAAGAATCATATTTTAAAACTTCCGATGAGATGGTGAGCTTATGGAGAGCGATTCCTGAGGCAATTGAAAATACTATTAAAATAGCTAACGAATGTAATGTTGACTTAGAATTTGGTAAATACAAACATCCAAAGTTTCCATTGCCAGAAGGTGAGACAGCCTTTTCATATCTATGGAAAATCGCTTTTCGAGGACTTGAGGAGAGATACAAACCATTAACCAGGCAGGCTGTGGAACGGTTACAAGAGGAATTAAGTGTAATTGAACATTTAGGCTTTGCTGATTATTTTTTGATTGTGTGGGATATTGTTCAACAAGCCAGGAAAATGAATATGATGATACTTGGTCGCGGTTCAGCAGCAAATAGTATAGTCGCTTATTGTCTTGGAATTACCCAAATTGATCCACTTAAACATAATCTTTTTTTCGAAAGGTTTTTAAACTTGGGAAGAGCATCGCCACCAGATATTGACTTAGATTTTTCATGGAAAGAGAGGGATTCGATAATAAAATATGTTTTCGAAAAATATGGATATGATAAGGTTGCGATGATATCGACTACTGTAACATTTAGAGCCCGATCTGCCTTCCGAGAAGTCGCAAAAGTTTTTGGTATGAGCGATTATGAAATTTCAGAATTCAGCAAATTTATTCCATGGACAAGCGCTGAAAATCTTCCATATCTTTCAGAAAAGTTTCCAGAGTCGCGTCACCTGAAATTTAAAGATGAGCCGTGGAGAACAATTGTTCAGATAGCTCAAAAAATTTCAGCGTTTCCCCATCATTTGAGTATACATCCTGGAGGGCTGGTGATTTCTCCTGAACCAATCACTAACTACGTTGCACTTGAATATGCAGAGAACAAAGGAATTGGAGTAATTATTACCCAACCAGATATGTATCCAATAGAAGATTTAGGACTAGTTAAAATTGATCTTCTTAGTCAACGTTCCCTTGCAGTTGTTAAGGACACAATGCGAAAGATTAATGAATCTAGTGATTGAGCTTAGAAAATTAACATTAATGTTTTGCCTTTAATGTATAAATACTTTTTTAATATTTTTTTATTTTAAAAAAGTTAAAGGAGAGTTGTCTTGAGTTCTGATTTATCATCAAGAAGGGTAATATACATTGATTTACTTCGTTTCTGTGCCATCTTCTTGATGGTTCACGGTCATACTGTTGATGTTGTATTGTCACAGGAATACCGTCACCCAACATACATCGGATTCAATACTTGGTTGTTTTTCCGTGGTTTAACGGCACCATTATTTTTGTTTGCATCAGGTTTTATTTATGGCGTAAGGTTTCGTAGAACAGATTCGCCTGAAAAGTTTCATAAAATTAAAATTAAAACGATAAGAAGAGCTTTATTACTAATTCTCATCGGTTATTTAATGAAATCTCCAACACCAATAATAATTTCCTGGGAAGGTGTTACATATCAGATGCTTCAACTTTTTTACGCGATTGATATTCTGCAACTAATTGGAGCGAGTTTGTTGATTTTTTTGTTAATGGAAATCATAGCGAGAAAAAAACAATATGATGCAGCTCGTTATTTGATAGCTTTAACAATTTTTTTCTTGCTTGCTAATCCAGTTTCAAAACTTATTGATTGGGAAGAAACGCTTCCACTTCAATTGTCTTCGTGGTTTTCACAAAGGACTGGTTCATTATTCCCACTCTTTCCATGGGGAGCTTATTTGTTTTTGGGTGGTGCTGTGGGAATTTATTTTCAGAGAAAAGGTTACTTGAACGATATGCTAAGATTAACACAAATTCAATTAAAAATTGGAATAATTTTCATACTGAATGCTTTTCTGTTGAATTCTCTTGAATTAGCATTTTTTGAGAAAAGTACTTTCTGGACAACGAGTCCAGGACTTTTTTATGCAAGATTTGGTGCTGTGTTAATCTTTGGTAGTCTGTTCTCCGTTTTGTCTTTATACATAAAACGAATTCCAAAGTTTTTATATAATGCAAGTAAAAATTCTTTGTGGATTTATGTTGTTCATGTTATGCTTCTATATGGAAGTTCCTGGAACAGAGGAGTGAAAGATTTTATAGGATATAGTTTGAATGTTTGGCAAACTGTTTTGTTTGTTTTATTTATGATTGGACTAATGATACTTTTTTCAGAGGCTTTGATACGGCTGAATTTTGCATTGAAAAATTTATTTTCGAAAAAAATTAAAACGGCTTGAGTTTAACATAGAAAGTTAAAATGTTTGATTTATGCAAAAATATTTTTTTACTATTTCTGATTAATTGTTCAGTTCTTTTTTCGCAAAAAATTCAACTGGAGAAAATTATTCAGTTAGATTTTAATCCTTTTAGATTTTCGATCAATGAAAACCAAAAAACAATTTTCTTTATCGATCAAGAGTCAAATGAAATTATCAAGACAGATTTTGAAGGAAGCGTAATTAAAAGAATTGGTGGTTTTGGATGGGGAGATGAACAATTTGATTTGCCATCTGATATAATCTCAACTCCGATAGAAGTGTTCGTTGCTGATTTTAATAATCATGCAATTAAGCGATATGATTTCAATTTGAATTTTATTTCGTCTGTTTTACAAACTCCACAAGTTTCGTTTGAATTTCCATTATCGATCGCATTATCAAACACAGGTGAACTTTTCATTCTTGATTCCAAAAGAAAATCCGTTTTAAGAATTAATAGATTTAATCACATTGATGAGTTTGTCGGTAACTACCAACGAGGGAATGTTTTTTTCGAAAGTCCAAAACGAATTCATGTTGATGCTAATCTGAATCTTTACATACTGGATGTAGATTTTCTTTTTGTATTTGATAGGTTTGGAAATTTACTTAGAAATATAAGATTGGATGACAAAGTGATTGATTTTTTCCCTGTAGATAATGAGTTGTATTTATTAACTAAAGATAAAATTTTTAAGATTAGTGAAACGCAAATAGTTGAATTTTATCTAAAAGAGTTTTTTAGTGAAGAGGTGGAATTGAAACAGATTGAAATTAAATTTGGAAAGATTTTTTTACTGGCTGCTAATTATTTGTTTGTCCTCACTATGACAAAATAAAAGCCGCTTCAAGCGGCTTTTACTATTTTACCTGATTTAATACAATTAGTACAAACCTTTATGGTTTTTACTGATTTTCCAACTTGCGCTCTAACTTTCTGAAGATTTGGGAGCCATCTTCTTCGAGTTTTATTATGCGCATGAGAAATGTTGTTACCATATATCGGTTTCTTTCCACAAATTTCACAAACTCTAGCCATAATAAATTTCCTTTTATTTGAGTTACAAATTTATGAATCATTGGTTATTAATACAAACTCAAACATAAATCAAATTAATTCTGTGAAAAACAGATACATTAAAGTTTTTGTACAAAAAATTTTTATCTATTTATGGTTGCAGTAAAAATGAATATTGCTCTTTAATTTTCTTTATAACATTCCAGATCTGTTCTTTATCATCTAAATATTTGGTTTCTCTTAAATTTAACCTTTGAATTTTGTTTTTGAATCGTAAAATGACTTCGTTGTCGCTTTGAAAAACAAATCCATCATTCCTACTTCTAATAAAATCGTTTTCACTCCAAAATATAGTTAATTTATCTTTGTAAGGTGCACCAGTGTAAGGACAGAATGTTTCACAATTACCACAATCATTACACATACCATCGATGTGAATAATTTGATTATGATCTCTAAATCCATCTAATATTCTTACAGAAAAATTTGCACGATTTGGACAAACATCTACACATTTATTACAAATTAAATCACAGGCTAAGCATCTAGAGGCTATATCAATTAAATCCTTACCTGTTTCAAATATTATATTACCTTTTGCATAATAAGCGCGATCATAAATCTCAGATTTATATCTATCTGCTATTTCAAATCTTACATTTAAATTTTCTCTGCTGATGATTTCTTCTGCCACTTTCTTACCATCTGCTATTGATTCAATAACCGTAGAGGGTCCTCTTAAGGCATCTCCTCCTATGAAAACATTACTAAGATTTGTTTCGTTGGTGTCAGGATTAACATCAATCTTGAATTTTTCATCAACTTGAATTGAATTTCGTTTAAGAAAATCGAAATCCGTTTGTTCACCAATGGCAGTGATAATTGAATTAGTTTTAATAAGCTCAAATTGGTTTTTTATTGGCACTACAGTCTGTCTTCCATCTGAATCGAAATTACCAAGCATCATTTTCTGACAAACGAGACATTCATTTTCAAATGATACTGGTTGTAATAGTTCTTTAATTTCAACTCCATCCATTATTGCGCTTTCAATTTCTTCACGATCGGCAGGCATATATTTCTTTGTTCTCCGATACACTATCATTACTTTTTCCACTCCTTCACAGCGTATTGCAGCTCTTGCTGCATCCATGGCAGAATTTCCACCACCAATTACCGCTATAACTGAACCAAGATTCAAGTATTCTCCCTTATTGAATCTTCTTAGAAAATCCAGAGCATCAAATACATTTGTTCTATGATTACCTAAGTTCAATTCCTTAGAAATTTCTGCGCCAATACCTATAAAAACATATTTGAATTTCGTTTTTAAATTTTGAATAGAAATATTTTTTGCATTGAATTCAAATTTTACTCCAAAGCTTGAGATAAAATTAATGTCTTTATCTATTACTTCTTGTGGAATTCTAAATTTCGGAATTATGTATCTGACTATTCCACCAGCTTTGTCTCTTTTTTCAAAACAGGTAACATCAAATCCAGCTCTTCGCAGAAAGTATGCTGCAGCAAGTCCTGCTGGACCAGCTCCTATAATTGCAATTTTAATATTATTATCTGGTAATTTTTTGTTGTGAAAAACTTTGAGTAATTTTTCACCATAAGCATTTTCAACGGCAAATTTTTTTATATCTCTTATTTTAATAGGCCAATCATATTCCCACCTTGTGCATTGTGTTTCACACTGATGGTCACAGATATAACCTGTTATATGAGGAAGTGGATTTTTTTCCGCTATAACTTCTAGAGCCTCATCATATTTTCCAAGAGCAACAAGATTTACATATCTTGACACATCCTGATGAATTGGACATCTTATCTGACATGGAGCAACGTAACAATCGAACATCTTTAGCTTTTGGTCTAATCGAATGGTGAAAATTTCTTTATAACTTTTTTTATAATATTTTTCTTCTAGTGAATTTTCTGCGAGAGATTTTAATTTTTCTAAATCAATTGCTCCCTTTTGAGTGAATTTATCTACAGACTTGGATTCGAAATCCTCCACAATTTGTTTTAATCTCATGTAACCACCTGGTTTCAATAATTCGGTTGCGTAAGTTACTGGATAGATTCCTGTATCTATTATTTGTTTAGAATTGTATAACGATGCACCACCGGAATAAGAAATGTTAATTTTACCATTTAATTCTTTTGCAATTTCATATGCGAGATTAATTGCAAGCGGAAACAATGACCTTCCGCTCATGTACATTTCTTCTCCGGGAAGCTTTTTGAGAGTATTTAATACACCTAATGTATTGGATAGTTTTATTCCAAAAATTTTGTTGTGTTCGCTGGAAAAATTTTGAAGACGTTCTATCATTGGAATGGCATCGTGAAATTGAATGTCATGTTCAAAAGAATCCTTTATTAAAGCAATGTAATCGTATTCTAATTTCGAAAGAATGTTTTTAACCCGCTCATATCCAAGTAAAGTTGGATTGAGTTTAATATAAGTATTTAATTCTTTTTCTTTAATCAAATACTTTGCAATTGATTCAATTTCTTCCCTCGGGCAACCATGCATTGTTGATAATGTTACTGACTTTGTGATAACTGGTGAGATATTTTCTATTGTTCGGACAAGTTCAGATTTGTCGAAGTTCGGAAAAAATTTTTCATTGTGAATTATAAAATCAATGAGAATACTTTTATATCTTTCAAAGTTTGGATTGAGTTTAGCATCTTTAATTAAGGATATGAATTTATCCACTTTCTCAGATTTAATTCCCTTAAGATCATAACCGACACTAATATTATAAATAAATCCTTTTTCTCGGTTAGATAAATTTAATACCTTCTTCAACAGGTGAATTATTAAATACGATTTCAAATATTCATCAACTGATTCATCGATAGATAGTTCTTGCGACCACTCTACATTATAACCTTCATCTTCCATATCAATACATGGCTTATCGATTTCTAATGAATCAAGAAATTGAACAGTTTTCAGTTCAATAAATCTACCACCAACCAGATAAGATGAAATTATGTTTTGTGAAAGTTGTGTATGAGGTCCAGCTGCTGGTCCAAATGGATTTTCTATATCTTCATATAAAAGATTAAAAGAATTTTTACTTTGTTTTCTATAGAAAAAATTTAAATTGATTCCAAAAATTGAGTTGTGATTTGTTAACTCTTCAAATATCCATGATAAAAGTTTTTCCAGTGAAATTATTTTCATTTTTTGTGCCATATTTATCTCAATTGTTTTAAGTAAATTTAAGAAAAATTTTTTCGCTTTTGATTAAACAAGAGGAATAATGAAGTGAGCTTATCAAAATTAATACTAGAAAAAGCAAATCAATATAGAGATTATACTGCCCAAAATCTTTCAAAGCTAGTTCAAGTAAAATCATTGAGCACTAATGAAAAGGAAGTAATCGAGTTAATTCGAGATTTAATGCATGAAGCAGGCTTTGATGAAGTTAGAATAGATGGACTTGGTAATGTTATAGGAAGAATTGGAGATGGTGAAAGAACAATTGCAATAGATGGACATGTTGATGTTGTGGATTCGGGTAACTTGAATAATTGGACTTTTGATCCTTTTAGTGGTGAAATTAAAGACGGCTTCGTTTACGGTAGAGGTTCTGTTGATCAAAAGGGAGGAATTGCTTCATTTATTACAGCTGGTAGAATAATTAAAGAAATTGGGGTTTTGAATAATTCCAAATTTTACTTTGTTGGTTCAGTAATGGAAGAAGACTGCGATGGACTTTGCTGGAAGTATATTATTGAAGAAGATAAGATTAAACCTGATGTTGTAATAATAACTGAACCTACAAAGTGTCAAATTTACCGTGGACAGAGAGGGCGAATGGAAATTCGGGTATCTTTTCATGGAATATCCGCTCATGGTTCTGCACCTGAACGGGGGAAGAATGCTATTTACATGGCTGCTAATTCATTGTTAGAAATTGAAAAATTAAATGATCGACTTCCTTTTGATGAATTTTTGGGAAAAGGTAGCCTCACCGTTTCTCAGATTGTTTCTGGTAGCCCATCATTATGTGCTGTGGCTGATTTTTGTAGTTTTCATATTGATCGCCGACTTACATGGGGTGAAAACAAAGAATTAGCACTAATGCAAATTGAAAAAGTTGTAAATCCATTTGAAGGAAAAGTTGAACTGCTTCATTATCAAGAGACTTCTTTTACTGGCTTAAAGTATGGTATGGAGAAATATTATCCCACCTGGAAAATGGATATAAGTCATCCTGTTATTCTAAAAGGTATCAGTGTTTACAAAGATCTTTTTGGGAAAGAACCAGTGGTTGATAAGTGGACTTTTTCAACCAACGGTGTAATTATAAATGGTTTATTTGGAATACCAGTAATTGGATTTGGTCCCGGTGACGAAAAATTTGCTCATGCGCCTGATGAGAAAATTCCAATTGATGATTTAGTCAAAGCTTCTGCATTTTATGCTCTGTATATGATTAATTCTTAATTCATTAATCGAAAAAACAAATAATTGTAAATAAAAGGGATATAAAAATGGATAAAAAATTTAAAGGAAAACACTTTTTATCTGAAGATGACTGGACAAAAGAAGAACTTGATGCAGTTTTCGATGCTGCATTTGAACTAAAACAAAAGTTCTATGCTGAAGAGCCCACGCTTTATCTTCCATATAAAACATTATTTATGATCTTTTTTGAGCAATCCACTAGAACAAGAAATTCCATGGAAGCAGGAATGACTCAACTAGGTGGACATGCTCATGACCTTACCGCTGATAAAATGCAAATATCTCACGGTGAATCTGCAAAAGATACAGCAATAATTCTTTCACGGATGGGACACG
Organism: uncultured Ignavibacteriales bacterium; assembly: GCA_937138605.1. GTDB lineage: Bacteria > Bacteroidota > Ignavibacteria > Ch128b > Ch128b > CAKZPH01. The sequence continues at coordinate 4,261 of CAKZPH010000097.1, read as the reverse complement.
GCATCGCTTGTCGAAATTGTTTTTATGGAATTGGTAAAAAGTACCTTGATGAAATGGCAAAGTATGCGACTGTTCCGGTTATGTCATTGCAGGATGATGTTTATCATCCTTTTCAAGGTATAGCAGATTTGATGACTATTTTTGAATATTTTGGGAGAAACCCAAAAGGTTTAAAGGTTACTATTTCATGGGCATATGCAACTTCCCATGCAAAACCTCTTTCGGTTCCACAATCTCAAATTTTACTATTCCCAAGATACGGAATTGATGTAGTTGTAGCTCATCCGCAAGAATTTCCTTTAAGTAAGAATATTGTGGAAAAAGCTCTTAAAAATGCGGAAGTAGGTGGTGGAAGTTTGAAATTTACCAACAACATGGAAGAAGCTTTTGAAGGAGCACAAGTTGTAATTCCTAAGAATTGGGGTGGTTTTGCTTACTATGATGTTGATTATTATTTACAACATGAAGATGAATGTAAAAAAGAAATGAAAGCAAATCTCGAGAAATATAAACACTGGATTTGTGATGAAAGTAAAATAAAGTTGGCTGATAAAAATGTAAAACTAATGCATGCTTTACCGGCTGATAGAGGAAAGGAAGTTACTGACGAAGTTATCGATAATCCTGAGATTTCAATTGTTTATGATGAAGCAGAAAATAGACTACACACTGCTAAAGCAATTATGGCATTAACTATGTAATCTTTATTCGAAGATTTTTTTACTAATACATGATGAAACCATGCTCTTAACCATAAAAAAGAAGTTTTATATTTTTATGTGATTTAATCAATGAACAATTAAGCCGGTTTTATTGTACTTTAACTCAGCTGGAATAACTTTAAGAATTTCTTCCTTTAATGCATTTAGCAAGTGGTGCTTGTAAAATACATTTGTGTAAATTATACCAATTTCTCTTTTGGGGATTGGATTAATAAATTCTCTTATTTGATGCTGTCTTTTTCTTTCCTTTATGTATTGTATAGTTAAATATGGAAGCAAAGTCATGCCCAATCTTTTTTCGACTAGTTTAATTAAGGTTTCTAAATTACCGCTTTCAAAACTAATCTTACCAATTTTTTCATTCTGTACTCTGACACTGGTTTTACAAATTGATAACGTTTGGTCTCTTAAGCAGTGACCTTCTTTTAGAAGAAGAATATCTTCTACATTTAAATCCTCGAGCTTTAATTTTTCTTTTTTGAGAAGTTTATGATTTTCAGGAAGAAAAACAACGAACGGTTCATAATAAAGAACATCCGTTTGATAATTTCCATTATTTGATCTTAATGCTATAATTCCAATATCAAATTTGCCCTTATCCAATCCTGACATAACCTCGTCAGTTGTAACTTCATCCACTTTCAGCTCTACCAGTGGATATTTTCTTGTGAAGTTATCTAAAAACATAGGGAATAAGTACGAAGATATAGTAGGAATAACACCAATTCGCAACTGACCTTTGAATTCTCCTTTTTCAATTTGAATTAAAGAGTAAATTTTTTCTTTCTCTTTTAGTATTTGTTTTGCTTGCTCTAAAATTTTCTTCCCGATCTCTGTTGGAACTATTGGATGTCTATCTCTTCGAAAAATAATTACTCCAAGTTCTTCTTCAAGTTTTTGTACCTGCATACTTAGAGTTGGTTGAGTAACGTAGCAGTTTTCCGCTGCTTCTGAAAAGTTACCGTATTTTTCCAGGGCAATGATGTATTCAAGTTGTGTTAGTGTCATATCCATTATAGATAAATCTTATAACAATATAAAAATTATTGATTAGACTTATAAGGTAATTTACCAGATATTGTCATTAAATTCTATGCTTAAAGCTTTTCTCTACAGGTAAATCAAAACTTACATAGGAAAGTGTAATATTAGATAAACAGGTACAATTATTATGGAGGAAAAAATCATGAACGACAATCAAAACAAAAAAAATAAATTCCCGTTTCCACACTCAGCTAAAACGAGCGCATTTGGAACCTCAAATCAAGACTGGTGGCCCAATCGACTTAAACTGAACATTTTACGACAGAATTCAGAAAAATCAAATCCAATGGACAAAAAGTTCAATTATAAAGAAGCATTTGAATCATTAGACTACTTTTCCTTGAAGAAAGATTTAGTTGAATTGATGACTCAATCACAAGATTGGTGGCCTGCAGATTTTGGTCACTACGGACCACTTTTTATACGTATGTCATGGCATGCGGCTGGTACATATAGAATTGGTGATGGTCGAGGTGGTGCTAGTGGCGGCTTACAACGTTTTGCCCCTACGAATAGTTGGCCTGATAATGCTAACCTTGATAAGGCAAGAAGATTGCTCTGGCCTATCAAGAAAAAATATGGCAATAAAATCTCATGGGCTGATTTGTTAGTCCTTGCCGGTAATGTAGCGATGGAATCTATGGGCTTTAAAACAATAGGTTTTGCCGGTGGAAGAGAAGACGTCTGGGAACCAGATGAAAGTATTTATTGGGGTTCTGAAAGTGAATGGTTATCTGATAGTATGCGTTATTCCGGTGAAAGAGAATTGGAAAATCCACTAGCAGCAGTTCAGATGGGATTAATTTATGTAAATCCCGAAGGTCCAAATGGAAATCCTGATCCTTTAGCAGCTGCAAAGGATATTAAAGAAACCTTCACTCGTATGGGAATGAATTTAGAAGAAACAGTTGCGCTAATTGCGGGTGGTCATACTTTTGGTAAAGCACATGGACAAGGTGACGCGAAATTGATGGGACCTGAACCAGAAGCAACAGACATTGAAGCACAAGGATTAGGATGGCGATATAAATACAAATCTGGAAAAGGTCCAGATACATTGACAAGTGGACTTGAAGTAACATGGACAACAAATCCAATCAAGTGGACTCATGATTTCTTTAGGCATTTATTTGAGTACGAATGGGAGCTAACCAAAAGTCCAGCAGGGGCATATCAATGGGTTGCTAAAAATGTAGAACCGACTATTCCTGATGCATTTGATTCAAAGAAAAAGCACTTGCCAACAATGCTAACAACTGATCTTTCATTACGTTTTGACCCAGAATTTGAAAGAATTTCCCGAAAATTTTATGAGAATCCGGATCTTTTTGCCGAGGCATTTGCTCGTGCATGGTTCAAACTACTTCACCGTGATATGGGACCAAAATCAAGATATCTGGGTCCCGAAGTACCCAAAGAAGATTTTATATGGCAAGATCCTCTTCCTGAAGTAGAGCACGAATTAGTGGATGATAATGACATAAACTTACTAAAGAAAAGAATTCTAAACTCAGGACTAACGGTTTCTGAATTAGTGCGCACTGCCTGGGCTTCTGCATCAACTTTTAGAAATTCAGATAAAAGAGGTGGTGCAAATGGCGCCAGAATTAGACTTGAACCACAAAGGAACTGGGAAGTTAATAATCCTCCTCAACTTGAAAGAGTTCTAAAAGTTTTAGAAAAAATCCAAAGTGAATTTAATTCTGCTCAAAAGAATGGTAAAAAAGTATCTTTAGCAGATCTTGTTGTGCTTGGTGGTTGCGCAGCCGTGGAAAAAGCTGCTAACGATGCTGGATTTGAGATTAATGTTCCTTTTACGCCAGGTAGAACTGATGCAACACAGGAACAGACAGATGTTGATTCATTTAAATATTTGGAACCAATAGCTGATGGATTTAGAAATTATGCAAAAGAAAACATTAGAAGGTTTGCTGAACATTTCCTTGTTGATAAAGCTCATTTATTAAACTTAACAATTCCCGAAATGACTGTTTTAATAGGTGGTTTGCGAGTATTGAAAGCAAACTATGACGATTCTGACCTGGGAGTATTTACTGAAAGTCCCGGATTACTTACAAATGATTTTTTTGTGAACTTGCTTGATATGAAGTATGAGTGGATACCAGTCAACGATGATAAATATTTGTTTGAATTAAGAGAAAGGGAAACTGGAAAGAAAAAATGGATGGCAACAAGAGTAGATTTGATTTTTGGACATAATTCTGAATTAAGAGCAGTTGCGGAATTTTATGCATGTGATGAGAATAAAGAAAAATTTGTGAAGGACTTCGTTAAAGTGTGGAATAAGATTATGAACTCCGATAGATTCGATTTACAATAATATAGTTATCTTATTGAAAACTACTAAATAACATTCAAAGCCGTGTTATTAATCACGGCTTTTTTATTAATTCTTAAATCTACAGAATTAAACAAACCTTAAATTTTCTTTTACGAATAAATCTATTTTATCGAAAACTTAAAAAATCATTTCT
>CAKZPH010000096.1 GCA_937138605.1 uncultured Ignavibacteriales bacterium | reverse complement strand
TATATTGCTAATTAATCCAATATCACTTTTTGCTATTAAGACAAATTCGTTTTTTCACCTAGAGGATTAATAAATATTAAGAGGACTTTATAATATCGATTTAGTATTTTTTCAGTAACTAATCCAGTCTTAAATACTTTTTAAGATATTGCCCTGTATAAGATTTTTCACAATTCATTATTTCTTCAGGAGTTCCAGTGGCTACAATTTCTCCACCGTATTCACCTGCTTCTGGTCCCAAGTCAATAATATAATCTGCATATTTAATTACATCTAAATTGTGTTCAATTACAAGAATCGAGTTTCCATTTTCAATTAACGAGTCAAAACACTTAAGTAATTTATTGATATCATAAAAATGAAGTCCTGTAGTTGGTTCATCAAAAATGTAAAGAATATGTTCATGATTTTCTCGAGGAATCAATCTTTCTGCAAGTTTTACTCTTTGAGCTTCTCCGCCTGAAAGTGTTGTAGCAGGTTGTCCAAGCTTTATATAACCAAGTCCAACATCCATTAGGGGTTGCAATCTTTGAACGATTTTCTTCTGATCCTTAAAAAATTCAAGTGCTTCTTCAACTGTCATATCGAGAACGTCAACTATATTTTTTCCATGATAAAAAATTTCTTGCACTTCTTTTTTAAATCTTTTGCCTTTGCAATCTTCACACACTAAATAAATATCGGCAAGAAATTGCATTTCAATTTTAATAAATCCTTCTCCAAGGCAAGTTTCACATCTTCCTCCCGGAACGTTAAATGAAAAATAACCAGGAGTATAACCCCTTGCCTGAGCTTGAGGTCTTTGTGCATAAAACTCACGAATAAAATCAAAGGCTTTTGTATAAGTTGCTGGATTAGAACGAGAAGTCTTACCAATTGGTGATTGATCGACAATCTCAGCATCAGTAATGAAACCAAGTCCGTCTATTGATTTGTACTTACCTACACCAACATTTTCATTATGTTTTAATCTTCGAATTGCAGGATAAAGTATCTCATTTACGAGTGTACTTTTTCCAGATCCACTAACACCTGTTATACAAACAAATACGTTCAATGGAATTTCTACATCGATGCCTTTAAGATTATTTTCGGATGCTCCATTTATCTTAATTTTCGATGAAGTAACAGGTCTTCTTTTTGCAGGCATTGAAACACTTAAATGACCAGAAAGGTACTTGCCTGTTAAAGAATCTTTATTTTTTAATAAATCATCATATTTTCCAGCAAAAACAATTTCTCCACCATGGATTCCTGCCCCTTTACCCATATCAACGATAAAATCTGCTTCTTTGATCATTTCTGGATCGTGTTCAACAACAAGAACAGTATTACCAAGATTTTTAAGTTGATGTAAAACATTTATTAATCTTGAATTATCTCGAGCATGAAGTCCAATGGATGGCTCATCCAGAATATAAATTGCACCAACCATTGACGAGCCAAGAATAGATGCCAGATTAATCCTTTGTGTTTCCCCACCTGAGAGTGTGTTAGAAAGTCGATCGAGAGTTAAATATCCAATACCAACATCAACTAAAAACTTTAATCGTTTTATAATCTCCTCAATTATTCTTTCAGCAATTTTCCATTCGTATTCATCCAAATTAATATTCAAGAAAAAATGCAATAGTGAATCAAGTGGAATATTTATCAGTTCAGAGATTTTTTTGTTTGCAACTCGAACATTTAATGCGTCTTTCCTGAGCCTTGAGCCACCACAATCCGGACAAGTTGTATACGCCCGATACTTACTCAAAAATACGCGATAGAAAATTTTATACTTTTTTGATTCCATCTTTTCAAAAAACTTTTTCAAACCAATGAAATCACGATTACCTTCAAAAACAAACTTGAGCTCTTCAGGAGTTAAATCTTTAAATGGCACAGAAGTTCTCACACCACACCGCACAGCAGCACGAATCATTTCACGTTGAAATTCTGAAGCATGCCTCTTTGTAAATGGCTCAATAGCACCAGATTCTAAAGATTTGTTTTTATCAGGAATTACCAAGTCATAATCAATCCCTATTGTTTTTCCAAATCC
>CAKZPH010000095.1 GCA_937138605.1 uncultured Ignavibacteriales bacterium | reverse complement strand
CGTGATAGTCGCCCTTATGCGAGCCGGATTTATCTAGTTCACCAATAATCCACAAACTATCAGTTAAGATGTCCTGATATTCTTTCCAATTTTTAAAATTTAAGTCGTTTATTTTTGGCATAGATTCTATAAAGTAGATTTATAGGATTGTTTTATTAAATCAAGTGCATAGTTTATGTCTTCTGGTTTTGAAATTGAAAAAAATAATACTCTGTTGAACCTTCCCAGCCTTTATGAAATGGTTCTGCTAATTTCCGCAGGTCATTTAAGGTAAATGCTTTAGTATAAACACTTATCTGTAATTTACTTTTTCTGACTCGGCTTTTACTTAAAATTATATTGTTCCAATAAATAATATAAAATTTTGTTGGTATTTCTTCAATTGCTTCCCCAAATTCCAATATCGCTTTTTCTAACTCATTAAATATAGCAACTGTTTCTTTATTGCCCCTTTTCAAATTGTCATCTATATCGAAAGACTTATATTTTACTTCTGTTACTCGCCATTTTGATTTTGCGTTAGGCATTGATAAACCAAAAAGCTCCAATACTAAAATATCAGCTCCATATTTAGAGTAAGTCTATAATTCTATATTTTCCTCCCAAATGTTCTATCGCATCTTTCACTCTTTTATTAAAAGATTGAGCAACTACTATAAATTTTGGTTGTCCCCATTCAACTTTAATTTTTTCACCGATTTTGTCTTTAATAATTTTTTCAACTTCCCACTTATTTTTTACTAACTAATTAAGATATGAAAGGGCTTGGATAATTGACTCGTCTTGTTCGCTCCATTTATTTTTAATAATAACTGGCGAATTATTTTCATCTAATCCCAGGGAGTCTATTCTTCCGCTACCGGTGATAAATTCTGGAGCTATATAACGAATACCAAAAATATCTTCTAAATTATCATCAATGAGATTTTGTATACCTTTCTCATTTCTAAAGCTTGACGCTTTAATTTGGTTTATATTGTTTTTTTGGATTTTAAAAAATTGGCATAGTTATTTAATTAAATCATCAACTGTTACACCTAACGCCTTGGCAATTTTTGATAATGTTTCAATGGTTGGGTTTTTATTTCCGCCGGATTCAATTTTGATAATCGTGTTATAGGTAACATCGGCTAACTTTGAAAGCCAGTCTTGAGAAATAACCATTTTATTGCGGTATTTCTTTATATTTTTAGCAATTTTAGATTTATTGTTTGACTTCATTGTAATATATTACTATAATTAAAGTAATAGATGTAAAGATTTCTTAATCTTTTAAGTTGATAGTAAAAATCTTTGAAAGAGTAAAAATTAAATCAGAGGCGCCCCTGCAAAGCGGGCAGAAGTGAAAATGAGGGCGAGGGGGGGACACAGAAACCTTATAAATAAGCTGCCCCGCCAGGGGTCGAACCTGGAATCTTCTGATCCAGAGTCAGACGTGTTGCCAGTTACACCACGGGGCAATTGAGATTTGTAAAATTTCGTGTGCAATTTAATTCCAAGACTCATTAAATTCAAACTTTACAAGTAAATATAAAAGTCACTATCAAAAATTCTGTTTTTAAATAATTTACCTACTTTAATCTCTTTCGAGATTCATTTGAGGAAGTAAATAGTACTTATTTAAGCGACATCGCTTTATTCAATTTTTCAAAATCCGTACTATTTCTTACCCACTGGAATTATGTATAGAGGTTCTTCTTCCTTAGGTAATCGTAAAACGCTTTTGACCTGGGCATCATAAAAAGCTCCGATTGGTACTGCCCCCAAATTTAAAGCCGTAGCTTGTAACAAAATATTTTGTCCAGCATGACCCACTTCCATATGAACATAACGCTCTGCTCTGTTTCCATATTTCCAGGAAGTTTTACCATAAACAGCTGTAATAACAAAACAGACAGCTGATTGTTTAATTGATTCTTGCTTTAATGCAGAGTTGTAAATATCAATTCTTTTGTCACCGACTTGAATTTTTATTAACGAGTGATTTTGTGGTTTATATTTGTAGACACCAGCTTCAACTTCTTCAACATTTCCTACTACGGCGTAAATCTCAAGAGGATAAAGTGCTCCCGCTGATGGTGCCGTCCGTAATCCTAAAGTCTTCTCTGTAATTCCCTGGGCAGACCATAACAACTGAGAAAGTTCCTTAAGACTTAAAGGTTTACTACTAAAATTTCTGATTGATCTTCTCTTCACAAGAACTTCCTCGAAAGAGGTCTTACTAACTAAAGTTGGTGCAGATAACTTGATTTCTTTTTCCTCGTCCACTATTACGCCTCCGTTGATTTTTGCAGGTTGAAATACTACTAATGAAATTATCATTATAAAAAGAATCTCCGTTAAGTAAGAAATAAAATTTTTCAATTTCATATTGACCTCCTCAATATTTTAAAACTATTTATTCAATATACTCATTTATAACCATTAACTTCCTTCTTCATTTGATTGGATAAATTAGATAAAGCAACAAAAAATGGGACCACCATCAGTAAGGGGAATACAATAACCAAAACATAAACCAAAACGGGAAACTCACCCACCATAGTAGAATAGTAAATCATTATCATAATGAATAATAAGTAGAATGACAAGAACAATCCCAACCAGAGTGTCAATTCAAAATACTTATTGACCCAGTATCCCCTTTTGCTAAATTCAATCTTGTTTATGTTAATAAAAAATCCAGGTAAATTAACTAGATATGGATATTTATTTATCAAAGTGAATCTAAACTTTACAATTATTAAAATTAATATCGGGCCAAGACACAAAATGAGTGGTAAAAAAAGAAAAGCAATTTTATCTCCATATTTGTCTGGCTTACCATCAATTCCAAAATGAGTTGGTACTTTTTCAGGGAACGAAAAATAGCCAAATAGTCCAATTGCTATAATCAGTAACATTATAAATAAAATTCCTATAAACAAATTTCTGCCTTTAGAAGATAACCTTTCTAATGGAATTATTTCATTCATAATCTAAATTTCTTTTTGATAAAATTAGAAATTTTTTTGATAGAAATGATAACAAAAAAATTAAAATCATAATCGAAGATTTATCTAAAATAAATTCTTATTTTTATCTTGTGTAAATTTTTGAAAATAACTATGAAGAAAATCCTCTTCGTAACATATAATTTTCCACCAGCTGCCGGAGCAGGTACCCAAAGAACTTTAAAATTCTTAAAGTATCTTCCAGAGTTTGGATTTGAAACATATGTATTGACCGTTGACAAAGTAGATTATCCTGATTTAGATTTTTCTTTATTAAATGAAATACCAGAACATACGAAAATTTTCAGAACAAGATATTGGACACCCTTTGGAATTTATCGTAAAATCACAGGTCGTAAACCTGAAGACAAAATACCCGTTGCCTTTATAAAAGAAAATCAAAAATCATTAGCAGAGAGAATTTCTGTATTTCTTCGTATGAATGTTTTTTTACCAGACGCTAAAATTGGTTGGTTACCATTTGCCGTTAAAAGAGGCAAAAAAATTATTAAAGAACATAAAATTGACCTTATTTATAGTTCAGGCCCTCCACATACTTGCCACTTAATTGCCAAAGCTCTTAAAAATTCAACAGGAGTTAAATGGATTGCTGATTTTCGAGATCCATGGACTGAAATAGATTACTACTCTGGAATTGGTAGAACAAAACTCGCAGAAAAAATTGATAGCTATCTGGAAAGAAGTGTTCTTAAAAGGGCTGATTATATCATATCCGCAAGTAGTGGTTACTTGCGAATTATACAATCAAAAGGAATTCCAAATAAATACGACGTAATCACTAATGGTTTTGATTTAGACGATTTCTCTAAAGTAAAAACTAAAGAATTGAAAAAGTTTACAATTACTTATACTGGTAATATGCCTTACACTCGTAATCCTGAAAATTTATGGAGTGCTTTAGATGAATTAGTAAATGAAGTTGAAGATTTTAGAGAAAATTTTGAGTTTCATTTTGCCGGCGTAATGGATGATGAGATAAAAGATACAATCTCAAAGATGAGTTTCTATAAAAATTTTATAAATCATGGATATGTATCACATAATGATGCAGTTGATTTAGTCTTTAACTCGCATCTGTTAATAATGATTGTCAACCAGGTGGCAACAAGTAAAGAAATTTTACCAGGGAAGATTTTTGAATACATTGCCTCAGGAAATTATATACTTGTTATTGGACCTGAAGATGGAGAATCAGCTAAACTTATTAATTACATAGGTCAGGGAACTTCTATCGATTATAACAAAAAAGACGAAATGAAAAAACTTATCTTTGTCTTGTATTCAAAATGGAAGAAAAACGAATTGGTAAAATTTGAAAGTGAACAAAAAAACGAGTTTTCAAGAAAAATTCTCACGGGTAAACTTGCAGACATTTTACATTCAATAATTTAATTCAAAAAATGGAATTATATTTGTCTTTAACATTTTGAAATTTATCGGAGCTATAAATCAATGAAGCAAAAAAAACGAGCTATTAAAACTAAAACGAGTGAAAATTTCTTCACCAGGTTTTCTCTGGACGATTATATACCGATTAAATATCAAGATTTTATAATTCTTGTAACACCCCTCATTTTATTGTTTATTTTTTTTGGAAACGTTTTTTTTACTGATCTAACTTTTGTAGCAGGTGATATTACTGCTTCTAAATCAGTTCTTAACTACCTTGCTTATGCTCGTGAAGTTGGAACACAACCATTGTGGGATCCCTACATTTTTATGGGAATGCCTGCCTACATTACTGCTATAGACCTTCGTGCATTTGATTTAACTCTACATTTACTATATGTAATTGAATCCATCTTTAAATTTCTAACATCCGAAAGTTCTGCAGGACCAACACTTTATTTTTACATTTTAGCTGTAACAGTCTATTTATTCCTTCGTTATAAAGGCATCAACCGAATCCACGCTCTTTTCGCAAGCATAGCTGCAACTTTTACAACAGGTATGATAATTTTTATACCTATTGGCCATAACACCAAAATGATAACTCTCTGCATGATTCCTTTAGTCTTTCTCATACTGGAAAAAATGCAAGAGAAAATTAGATTAATTGATCTTTTATTGCTTATTATCATAATCCATATCCAATTACTTTCTGCACACCTACAAGAAATTTTCTACTCATTTTTTGCTGTATTGATATACTTTATTTTCTTTTTCTTTCGACATATTTTCTCGAAAAATTTTAATAATGCCCTAAACCTTGTAAAAGTTGGATTCTTATTTATCTTTGCTACTCTACTGGCCTCGGCTATGAGTATAGATCAATATTGGGCTATTTATGAATATAATCCAACATCTATACGTGGAACTCCACCAATTATGGAGCAAATAAATCCATCGAAAAAACCTGTTGGAGAAGGTTTAGATTACGAGTATGCCACAAATTGGTCTTTTAGTCCTGGTGAAATGCTCACCTGGATAATGCCATCTTTTTATGGGTATGGTAACTGGACATATCAGGGAGAACTGACTAATAATGTACCAGTTCATGTGAACACTTATTGGGGACAAATGCCTTTTGTAGACGTTCCACAATACATGGGAATTTTAGTTTTCATATTTGGCATTCTTGGATTTTATTTCAATAGAAAAAATTCATTTATTCAATTCCTTAGTATTCTTGTCGTTATCTCCGTATTAATTTCTTTTGGCAGAACTTTCCCTGTTCTTTATGATCTGATGTTTTATTATTTCCCATTCTTTAACAAATTTCGCGTCCCCAGTATGATTTTAAACCTAGTACAAATATCTTTTCCAATTCTTGCTGCTTTTGGACTCTGGGCACTAGTTCAACATAAAAAAGGTGAAATATCAATTAATACGTCAATCCTAAAATACGCTCTCTATATATTTATCGGTTTGTTAATAATATTCATCGTTTTCAATTCAGCAATTAAAGAATGGTACATTGGACTTCTTCGTGAAAGTCAAAAAGTACATCCGCAACTTTTCGAAGAAACCTATAAAATGTTCTTTACCGACTCTTTAATTTCTTTCTCATTTGCTATAATTGGTTTAGGTATAGCACTTTTGTATTTAAAGAACAAAATAAGCAGTGCTCTACTTATCTTAACATTGATCATAATAACAATTATTGACTTATTTAGAATTAGTTCAAGGGGAATTCGTACTCAAAATGAAAATGAATTGGAGAATGAATTTATTGAACCAGAATGGGTTAAAGAGATAAAAAAGGATACGGATATTTACAGAATTTTAAATTTGAAAAATGATGGTTCATTAGGTTCTATTAATCATAATTCTAATTATCATATCTCGTTCTTACTCCAAGATTTTTATGGGTATAGCGGTGCAAAACCTAGAGCCTACCAGGACCTGGTTGATGTTATTGGTCTGAACAATCCAACTTTATGGCGAATGTTCAATGTTAAATATATAATTACACAAGAACCATTAAATTCTTCGAAATTTGAAGTCATTTATAACGATGGTAAAACTGTTGTAAATCGCTTCAGGGAAGCCCTTCCAAGAGCATATTTTGTTAAGAGATTCGAGAAAGCAGAACCTATTGAAATTTTATATAAGATTAAAACAGAAGAGTTTGATCCGGCGGAGATTCTTTTCTTTTCAAAAAATGAGAAACTCGAATTTGATAAAATCGATGTCCCAGATACAACAGCTTTTGTAAAAATAAACAAATACGTTTTCGAAAACATCGAAATGGATGTGAATGCTTCAGGTTATAATTTGCTTTTCCTCGGCGATACATATTACAACGTCGGATGGAAGGCACTAATTAATGGCAAAGAAACGAAAATTTATCGTGCAAACCATAATGGCCGAGCCATATTAGTTCCCCCAGGAAAACACAAGATTGAATTTAAGTATGAACCATTGAGTTATTATTTTGGAAAACAAATTTCTCTCTGGTTAAATTTAATTATACTTGTTTTGATTATTTCGATTGCATTAATAAATGTAAAGAAAAAGAAGTCTTTAAAAACATAAATTAAAATTTTGTATGAACTCAAATGGATTAAAACATAAAATTAGAGAATATTGGAATTCAAACGTTTGCGGTTCTAAATTGTCAAAATTACCAAAGTTTTCTCAAGAATATTTTAATGAATTAGAAGAAATTAGATATAAATTGGAACCTGAAATCTATTCATTTGCTCAATTTACTAGATTTCATGGCAAGAAAGTTTTAGAAATTGGGATTGGTGCAGGAAGTGATTTTATACAATGGGTTAGAGCAGGTGCAAAAGCATACGGAATAGATTTATCCGAGTCAGCAGTTCAGCATACCTTAAAAAGACTTGAACTTACAGGATTGATAGCAGAGGATGTTCGTGTTGATGATGTAGAGAATCTTTCATATGAAGATAATTTCTTTGATCTTGTTTATTCCTGGGGTGTTATTCATCATACTCCTGATACTGAAAAAGCCCTAAAAGAAATTATTCGAGTAACTAAACCAGGCGGCTCTATAAAATTAATGCTCTATCATAAATATTCTATCTATGCTTTCTTAAAATATCTCAAATATGGTTTACTTAAATTTAGACCACTTAGAAAAATTAACAACATAATGTATTTCCATCAGGAAAGTTTAGGAACCAAAGCCTTTTGAAGAAAAGAATTTTTGAGAATGATTAAAGATCTTCCAGTAGAAGTTATATCAATTAAATCACCTTTAACAATTTATGATTGTGAGTGGAACTTGTCATTACCTGTTCGTTTATTTACTAAAATTCTTGCTCTTATACTTGGATATAAAAAATGCGGCTGGTTCTTGATGATAGAAATGAATAAAAACATATAAAATTAAAGCTACATTATTCCGTAATTAAATTATAATTCAAAATTTGCAATTAATCTCACTTAAATGTCGAATGATTTTTTTTCAATAGTACGCATTCCCAAAAAAGAAAAAGTAAAATCCATTCTCATCATTGCTTTTGAAGATAACCTCATAATTAATGAGATTAAAAATTACTTCAAAGGAACATCAGTAAATTATTTAACAAAACAAGACCTAAATGGAAAGTCTATTAAAGATATTCTTCAAATTGCGAGAAAAAATAAATACGATCTTGTAATAATTTCTAACCGATTTTCTTTGGTTAATCGCAGTGCAAACTCATTAAAATTAATAGCTCTATTTTGCAAAGCAAAATATTCATTGATTATCCTAAACCAGCAAGAAAATATATTCTATTCTAGATTTATCTTGTTTATGGAGTTAATACCAAGGTTAATCATTTTCTCAATTCTTTCAATTCACACTTTAATCAAAGCTTATTTATTCTTTTATTTAATGACGAGATTTTTCAAAAAGCCAGAATTCACTTCAGCTAGTGGTAGAAAGATCGCTTTTTTTCGAACCGACCTAGCTGGTAGGTTAACTGTTGGTGGTTCCATTAGCCATATCAAAGGATTTATCTCTGGTGCTGAAAGTCTTGGCTTTAGAATTACATTAATTTCAGATGAAGACTTTCCTGGAATTAATACA
>CAKZPH010000094.1 GCA_937138605.1 uncultured Ignavibacteriales bacterium | reverse complement strand
TTTTCTTTATTGTTTTTACAACAAATATTTATCATTTCAATCCTCTTCTTGGCTTTTTAGGTTATCATCAATATGAGGTTACTATTGAAAATGGAACCACCTTTATTTTACTAACAAAAAAGACACTAATTAATGTAAACCAAATAAAAAGAATTGCTCAGTTAACTAATTATATAATTATTGATATGGAGGAATAAATTATGAATTTATATGCATTGTTAAAAAATAATGATATTAATAGAGTTCAGCTTTCTGATGAATTGCAAAATGATTTAAATGATTATTTTGACGGAACTATCATAACTTTCACCAGTAAAACAGAAATTCAATTTAACGGAGAATATAAACCAGAAGATAACCAGATACTAACTATAACAGACTATGATTTACCTTTTTCAATAGATTTTAACAATCCTTTAAAAATTGAACGATTAACAAATGATAAAATAGAGAGTATTAAAGGATTAATTGTAAATAATAATGATTTTGTTTTATTCCAGACATTTGATAATCGCAAAATTATAAAGCCAGAAAAATGGCATTTAATTTACAGTAGTAATACTTTTTCAAAAATAGAAAATAAGGGAATAACGATTGAACAAAAAATAGATGTTTTATACAAAATACATGAAAAAAAACTTTTATTTTTTTCCTATCACAATGCTTCTAAGATATTTGATTTAAGTGATTATTATAGAGGGGCAACAAATAATGAAATAAATAACTTCTTAAATAATGATTTATTTTCAACTTCAGAAATTAATATAAATTTGTTTAATTCACGTTTGAGAAAAAAAGTATTTCAAATAGAGAAAAATAAAGTGCTTGAAAAAGTTGCTAATAAAATAGAAGAAATTAAAAACTACGCGAACTCTATTGGAATTCAATTGAATCTTGACTCTAGCAATAAAATAGTTTTCCCAAGTGATAAAAAAGAAATAGAACAATTTATTTATTTTTTGAATGATGATCTTTATAAATCACCTATTACAGAGTTCTGCTATGAAACAAACTCAAAAAGAAAAATTAATATGGAATAATTATGACTTCTAAAAAAATTCTTCTAGATACAAACATTATCATTCACAGAGAATCGCATAAAGTTTTAAATGACGATATTGGAAAGCTATTTTACTGGATTGATAAAATAAAAGCAGAAAAATACATTCATCCCGTTACTATTAGAGAAATCAGTAAACTAAAAAACAAAGAAACCAAATCGTCATTTAATATCAAGTTAGAGGCATATCAAACCTTAATAACAACAGAAAAACTAGAACGTTCAGTTGAAGTAATAAGTAATCAATTCGATAAAGATGAAAACGATAAAAATGATACATTGCTACTCAATGAAGTTTTTAAAGGAACAGTCGATTTACTTATTACAGAAGATAAAAAGATACATTCCAAAGCTAGAGAATTATCAATTGCTGATAAAGTTTTTACAATTGAAAGCTTCATTGAGATAATTACAGCTGAAAATCCTGATTTTACAGATTACAAAGTTCTTAGTGTTAAAAAGTCTTATTTTGGTAAAGTAAATATAAACGATTCTTTTTTTGATTCATTCAAAGAAGATTACCTAAATTTTAAAAAATGGTTTTTAAGAAAATCTAACGAACCCGTTTATGTTTCGTTAAGTGATAATGATTCGTTACTTGCTTTTTTATACCTTAAGGTTGAAGGACAAAACGAAAATTATAGCGATATTGACCCCCCGTTTGTACCCAAAAGGCGTCTCAAAATTGGTACATTTAAAGTTGTTTTAAATGGCTTTAAATTAGGTGAAAGATTTTTAAAAATAGTTTTTGAAAATGCTATCAAGCAAAAAGTAAATGAAATTTATGTGACTATTTTTCCTAAAAGAGAAGAACAATTAAGGCTTATTCGCTTACTTGAAGAATGGGGTTTTACAAAATGGGGCACAAAAACATCAACAGGTGAAGAAGTGTATGTAAGAGATTTTACCAAAAAATTTGATATTGAAAATCCTAAAATCACCTATCCATTTATTTCTTTACAGGAGAATAATAAAGTGTTCATTGTACCCATTTGGCCAGGTTATCATACTGAACTTTTGCCAGATTCTATTTTAAGGACTGAATCAACCGATGACTTTAAAGAGGATAAACCTCATCGTAATGCTATTTCAAAAGTGTATATTTCAAGATCATTAAACAGAGACATTAAAAAAGGGGATATTGTATTGTTCTATAGAACTGCTGAAAAAGGCAAATCTGCACATTACTCAGCATTAATAACATCCATCGGTATTGTAGAAGACAAAGTGGATAATATTCAGAATGAACAAGATTTTATTATGAAAGCAGGGAAAAGAAGTATTTTTACTAACAAACAATTAAAAGATTGGTGGGATTACAATCCTAATCATAGGCCTTTTTTAATTTATTTTTTGCATGTCTATTCATTAACACCGACTCAAAGAACCAAGTTAATAAGAAAAAAGTTACTTGAGCTTGGTATTCTTACAGGAGAAGATAATGAGCTAAGAGGATTAAAAGAAATTTCTAAAGAAAATGTAAAAAAAATAATTAAAGAAGCTAATATCGATGAAAGCTATTTTATCTATTAAACCAGAATTTGTTGAGAAAATAATTAAACGAGAGAAAATATACGAATTTCGTAGAAAGATTTTTAAAAAAGATGTTGAGTCTATTATTATTTATGCTTCATCTCCAGTAAAAGCAATAGTAGGCGAAATTATTATTGATGACATAATAAATGAAAAAATTGATATTTTATGGGAATTAACAAAAAATAACGCTGGTATTACAAAAAATTTTTTTTATGAGTATTTTAAGAATGTTGAAAATGGTTATGCAATAAAGATTAAAAGACTTAACCTTTATGAAAATTATTTGAGTATAAGAGATTTTGGAATATTATATCCTCCTCAGTCTTATGTATATGTTTGAGTAGGTTATTATAGTTTTTTTAAACCATTTAAAAATCAAATCGAGTCGTTTGTAGACAAAATCCTTGCCGCCAAGAAACATGCTTCGACAAGCTCAGCATCCAACACGCAGGCCGATACGAGCCACTTAGAGCGGGAGATATATGAGTTGTTGTATAAGCTCTACGAACTAACAGAGGAGGAGGTGAGAATAGTGGAAAAATAACCTCTGTGCCTCTCTGTGCTCTCCGTGGTGAAAAAAAAAATTAACCACAGAGAACACGGAGAAACACGGAGAAAAAAAGGAGAGACTATGATAGAAAATCTAATTACAGAGAAAATAATTGGTTCTGATTCTGAGTATAGACATCAATAAAAGTTAAAAAGTACATAATGATAAAAATGAAATAATTTCATAGTAAAATGTAGATTGAGATAGAAAGGAATAAAAATGAATCAAATCAAAGAACCCAGATCTGTTTGGGGTGGAAATTGGACTGAAACCAAACTCGAAGCATTTCAAAACTATGTAAAGGCATATCTTACTATTATGAATGCGCAGAAAAAAAAATATAATGGTTGGCCTATGACAATTTACTTTGATGGATTTGTTGGTAGTGGAAACCGTTTCGAAAATAATTACGAAACAGAAAGTCTTTTTCAAGATTATTATGTGAAAAATGAATCTCTAGTATATCAAGGTTCAGCAGAGAGAGTTCTAAGATTAAAGCAAAAATTTGATGAATACTTTTTTGTTGATAATGATGAAAAAGCAATTAGCAATCTCAAGATAAAACTGACTGAATTAAATTTATTAAGTCAAAATTGTAACTTTATTGTAAACGATGTTAATAATCAACTAATCTCAATATCAAAACAGCTTGACAAACAGAAAGCAG
>CAKZPH010000093.1 GCA_937138605.1 uncultured Ignavibacteriales bacterium | reverse complement strand
CCCCCCTCAATAACGATGCCCCTAACCTGATGCGATCTCCAATTTTTTATATTATGTTCTTAATTCAACTTATCACTTTTCAATAAATAAAAAGCCTGAGTTTCTCTCAGGCTTTTTATTTTAATTGGGTATTTGTCGATAAAAAATTAGGGGTTTAGTTAGGACTAGTATTTTTGAGCAAAATATCATCTATAATTTCTACAAAAGAATCTTTAGGTAATGCTCCTACAGCCATTTGTGGTTTATCATTTAAGGGTATAAAGAGCAATGATGGAATGCTTCTGATACCAAAGACCGCAGCTAGTTCCTGTTCTTCTTCTGTGTCAACTTTATAAATTATTATACGGCCTTTATATTCTTGAGCTAGTTCTTCTAATATTGGAGCAATAATTTTACAAGGTTGACACCAATCAGCATAAAAATCGATAATTGCAGGTAATTCACCCTGATAATCCCATTCTTCTTTGTTTTCGTAGTCAAAAATTTTCTGAAGAAAAGTCTCCTTTGTTAAATGTTCAATCATATTAATCCTTTCTTTTTTTATAAGATGCGTAAAAATTAAATAAGTTGCATAGTTAATCCTGCACGTTATCTTAACATTAAAACCATTTTTAATTTTTTTATTTTTGAATAAATAAAAGTGAGATTGAGCATGTTTAAGTATTTTTATTATTTTCTTATGATAATAGTTCTATTTTTAATGAGTTGTAGAACCCATGAAAAAATAGATGATAGTAGTAATAGTATTCCTTCTGATCCGGTTGGAAGAGTACCCGAAGTTTCAAAGAACAATTTAACACCTGTTGGCACTATATTTACAGTTGGACTCGACCGAAGGAGAATTAATTTAAGTGGAGTGATTATAAACAATTTCGGTATTGAACTGTACGGTACAGGGATGTCAAGTCAAAATATCTGGGTTGAAATTGATGGGTTGAATAAGGGTATTCTTGTCAAAAAAGTAAGTTCAACAAATCGTCTTAAAGCTGATATAGTTTTTTGCGTTGATGTATCTGGAAGTATGAATGATGCAATTGTTGACTCAATTGTAACTACTATTAATGTTTTTGCTAATTATATCTATAGAGCTGGAATCGATGCGAGATTTGGCGGGATTGGTTATGTTGGTGATATTCGTGGCGCAAAATTTTTAACAGATGATGTTGCCAATTTCAGGAGTTGGGTTCAAGCAAAAAGGTTTGTTGATTCTTCAACTCAGGTTTTGTTTCCGAATTTTGGTGCATCGGCAATGAATGAAAATCCAGTAGCTGCTATCCGTTATGCCGATAGTTTATTTAACTGGAGAATAGATGCGCAACGAGTGTTTATTGTTTTTACTGATGTGCCAGTAAAACC
>CAKZPH010000092.1 GCA_937138605.1 uncultured Ignavibacteriales bacterium | reverse complement strand
TAATCAAAGAGGTTATAAGTAAATATAATGTTGATGGAATTCAAGGTGATGATAGACTTCCTGCAATGCCAGTTGAAAGTGGATATGATCAATATACAGTTTTCCTATACAAAAAAGAGCATAATGGAAAACTACCACCAAAGAATTTTCGTGATTCCTCCTGGATAGATTGGCGAGCAAAAAAATTGAATGATTTTATGAATAGACTTTATTATGAAGTAAAGTCAGTTAAATCAGATATAATTGTCTCGATGGCTCCGAGTATTTATCCATGGAGTAAAGAAGAATATTTACAGGATTGGGTAACTTGGGTTAATGATGGATATGTTGATTTAATCATACCACAACTTTATCGATACAATTTCGAGGACTACAAAAAACTTTTAGATGATATTACTCAAGGGCAGATTAAATCTGAATTTCTTTACAAATTTTATCCCGGAGTTTTATTAAAGGTTGGGAAATATATAGCACCGGAAGAATTGATAGAAAAGAAGGTTAATGAAAATAGAAAAAAAGATATTAATGGTGAAGTTTACTTTTTTTTCGAAGGCTTGAAGAGTTATCCTGCTTTCTTCAAAAAATTATATTCAGATAAAATAAAATTCCCCGAAAAATTTTGAGAGATGTATGAAAATTTTTATAAGACTTTTATTCTTACCGATTTTCAGTTTTTATTCGAATATTTTATCACAAGAATTAAGAGCAGTCTGGATTACAAATGTAGATAGTAACGTTTTGTTTAGTGATAGGGCAATTCAAGAAGCAATGGATTATTTAGCTTCTATAGGAATAAACACAGTATATCCTGTTGTATGGAATAAAGGTTATACACTTTATCCCAGTAGTGTAATGAATCAACATTTTGGTGTGCAAATACATCCGTCCTTTGCAGGACGAAATCCACTTGAGAAGGTTATAATTGAAGCCCATCGAAATGGAATGGAAGTTATCCCCTGGTTTGAGTTTGGTTTTTCTTCTTGGTATGCTCAAAATCAAAATGATTCAGGTCATATTATAAAAAAATACCCGCACTGGGCATGTTTGGATAGAACAGGAAAGTTTGCTACGAGAGAAAGTGTTTTTCCCCAATTCATCTGGATGTCAGGAATAAATCCAGAAGTACAAAATTTTATGACCTCGCTTGTAATGGAAGTCATTAATAATTATGATGTTGATGGAATTCAATTTGATGATAGACTTCCTGCAATGCCAGTTGAAGGTGGATATGATTCTGTAACTGTTTTGATTTATAAAAGAGAAAATAATAATAACAACCCACCTTACGATTATCATGAT
>CAKZPH010000091.1 GCA_937138605.1 uncultured Ignavibacteriales bacterium | reverse complement strand
GTGCAGTATATAAAATTTTGTCAAGAGCTTCAGCTGTCTTAAACACAAGTGGATAATCTGCACCACTCATAATAGCAACATTACCATCTAAATTTCCAAGTCGTTGCCCAAATTGATCTGCTAATTTTACTAAATAACCTTTACCTTGCTCACCATAACTTGATACAAGTAGAACATGATTGGATGTTAAAGTCTTAGTTAGTTGCATTACTGCGATTGGCATATTATCAGAATACTCAAACATCACTTGTTTAGTTGAGCTACTAATTATCTTAAAGTTTTGACTCATATCGAGAGGTAAATACTCGAAAGATTCTTTGTTATACCTTACATCAGAAGAAACAACAATGTAATTGTTATTTGAATTTTCCATAGTTGCAAACATTTCTGCAAATGTCATTATCGGAGGGAAATATTGTTCTTGTTTAGAAATTTTTTGGATCGCGTTAACTATTGAAGCTGCTGCTTGAATATGTTCAGGGAGAGGGTTCGATTGAAAAACCACATAAATATTCGTTAAAAAAACGTTTGGAAAACTATTGAAATTCGAGATTTTGTTAACATTCTCAGCTAATACATCAAAGTAAGAAAAGGAATAAATCTCACCTACAAACTGCGTCAGGTCGTCTCTACATTCACCTTCATCAGGAAAGTAATTAAACTCAAGTTCAAAAGTGTTTATTTTTTTAAATAAGTATTTAGGTAACTTTACTACGAGACCGTTAATATTTCCTGATTCATCGAGACGTTTACTTTCAACCATCACATCATTTAAGTAAATATTTAAGAAGCCAGTTGGAAAAGTTTCTCTAACTGGGGTATATTTTGAATATAAATAAAAGTTTATTTCACCAATAAACTTAGCAAGTTCAAGTTCTGATATAAACATTGTAATTCGTAAACTTCCAATACCTCTAGTCTGCAACTTTTCATATCCTAATTCATCGAGTGTTAATTGATACTTGTTACCTACAAACGATTTTAACTTGAAAGGTTCAATGTATCTAATTAACGCAAAATCAGAAAGCAATTTTACATATTGTTTGGGATGAACCAGTGCGGATGCTGATTTTTGAACGGCTTTATCATTATCCCCGGAAACGTATAATACTTTTGTTCCATCGAAAATTCTTACAAATGCTATACCATCTTCTGAAGTAAAGGTTTGTTTAAATTTACTCGATATCTCATCACGTCCTATTGAATAAGGTATTGGCAAACTCTGTAATTCATCTGTTTTACCAATACAAACAACATGGGAATAATTCTTAATTGTTAAAGGGTCAACCTCTTCAAATGTGGAGAACCTAATGTTTTCAGATTTAACTAAATCAAGCACTCTAGTATTAACCCACATTACACTTCCGGCTAATTGAGTAGTTAGCCTCTTTGGTGTAAGTATTAATATTGACTCCCCTATATCTGCTAAAAAATCAGCTATTGTATTTTTAACTTTTTCTGAATAATTCAAAACTACTTTCGTGTTTTGTTTAATTACCAACCATAATCCTTGAGTAGCTAAGTCTCTGCATCTATCATCTGTTATGTTTAAGTATCCACCTACTTCTATTTTTAGTAGAGGTTTTTCCGCAGCAAGTAAATCCTCCAAACGTACATCGCTCAGTGGAATTTTTACTACCGGTGCATTAGAAATACTCTTAAAAAAAGCAGTATAAACTGGTACATCATTTACAGAAATCTTTATATTTGAATACTCGCTAAGAATAGTAGAAAAAGAATAATGAAGTTCAAAATAACTACTTTTGAAGTCTATTCCTTCTCTTGGTATAGGAAAGAAAAAAGTTTGAGCAGGCGTTATACCATACAAAACTATATCTTTTTGAAATCCTATGTCGCGAAGAGAGATTTCCTTAAAATTTTGGGCAGAAATTTCATTCCAAAATATAAAAAATATGATTACTTTAAAAAGCAAAAAGCATCCGGTAGTTTTTTGAATCATTACTTTAACTCCTTATTATAACTATTGCATATATAAAGAGTTAAAGATAAAAAGTCAAGTATTATTTTATTTTTTTTCCAGAATTATAAAATTTTCAATATGGTATGTTTGAGGAAACATATCTACCGGTTGAACAGCTGAAATTTTATAGTGCTCAATTAAATAGGCAATATCCCTTGCTTGAGTAGCAGGATTACAACTGATATAATAAATTTTCACTGGTTTTAATGTTTTTATTTGTTGAATTACATTTTTACTAAGTCCAGCCCTAGGCGGGTCAATTATTATAACTTTCTCTTTATTAAAAAAACTCTCATCTAATTCGAAACCATCCAGTAAATTTTGTTTAATGAATTTAATATTTTTTACATTGTTTCGTTGCGCATTTCTTTTTGCTGAAATAATTGATTGTTCGACTTCTTCAAAACACAAAACTTTATCGAAAAACTCCGATAAAATTATACAAAGTACACCAACTCCACTATAAAGGTCTATCAAAATCCTATTGCTAGACGAATTTTTGGCAGTATCTTTCGACAAATCATTGCGAATTAATGAGAATAAATTTTCTGCTTGAGGGGTGTTGGTCTGAAAGAAAGTATTAGGGTAAATTTCAAATTCGTAACCAAATAATTTTTCGATTATATAACCTTTTCCAAAAACCACAATTGATTCATTTGAAATTGTAGAGCTTATCTTTGAATCACTAATTGAATTAACAAACGTCGTAACTTCAGGGAATTTTGCTTTAATTTTATTAGCCAAATTAACCATTAAATTTTCATCGTACTTAGTAGTGATCAAATTAATCATTTTCTCTTGAGTATGATAACTTTCTCTAACTACTAATGCTTTAAGTAGTCCTTCTCGTTCCTTTAAGGAATGTATTTTTACACCTCTTTCAAATAAATAGTCCCCAATATAATTTCTGATATTATTTGAAAATTCTGATTGCAAATAACATTTATCCAGATGAATTACTTTTTCGAATTGACCAGGAATATGTAATCCCAGAGCAAATTTTTTTTCTTGTTCATTATATTCACTATTAGTAAATAACCACCTCTTTCCAAATGAATATTCCATTTTATTGCGGTAAAAATAGTCATGTTTGGAAGGAATTGGCAGTGGAATTTCGACGTCTTGGATTTTACCAATTCTTATAAAATCGTCATTAACAAATTCCTTCTTTATTTCTAGTTGCTTTTCATACAGAATGTCCTGAAGCTTACAGCCCCCACACAATCCAAAATATTTACATTTTGGTTCAATTCTATATTTTGACGATTCAATTATTTCTATAGCTTCAGCTTCGATGTAATCTCTTCTAACTTTAACTATTTTTGCTAATACCTCTTCTTCAGGTAAGCACTTATTTACTAGGACAATTTTACCATTATATCTTGCAAGGCAAAATCCATTATTAATCATTTTCTCGGTTTTTAGATAAAGAAAATCATTTTTTCTCATACAAACACCATATGTAAAAATTACAATTGAATTGTAAGGTTTACCGTTATATTTTCACTGATCTTAATTTATTTAAAAATAACTAAAAAATTTCCTGGCTTAAAAGTTGTAAAATTTTAATCAAATTTTTTAATTGTACTCTCCTGAACCTCCTATAGCCCGGTTTTAACCGGGCTCTTTTTTTTCTTCTAAGTTTTCTCAACGTAAAAAAATTTCATTAGTTATTAAATTATTAGAAACAACGATAAAATTAATAATTAAAAAGACCAAAAATTTCATCTCTTTTATTCTAAATTCGATACATATCTCATTTTAATACAAAGCTAACCAAGAAAAATCTGTTTTTTCTTCAATTTTCAGGCTTTTTTATCAGGCAATTGTATTGCATTAGAAGTCTAACTAAAAAGTAAACGGATGAGTTATCAGAATATAAATAATTTAGGAGGATGACATGAACCCTCATCTACAAATTATTCGAACATTGATTGTCCTATTTACAGTTTTATTTTATACAATACCTCAAAGCGTACTTGGACAATCAAATTGTAATCTAAACAATTTTGTTACTTACACCCAAGGAGGGTGGGGAAGCAAAGGAGGAAAGGTTTGTGAAGGTGTTACTTTTATAACAGTGAAACAATTAGAAACTGGTGCGGAAGTTTCAAAAGGAAATGGCACTGATAAACTCGGAGCAAACACAACTTTCACATTCCCAAATGGTAAATCTATCGTTATTCACACATCTTGCTCTCAACCGATTTACGTTGGAATGACAGTTACCTCAGATGGCTTTACATATAAAATCACACAATTAACAACAATTCCTTTTTCTTCACCGGCAACCAACCCTGGTACAATCAGGGATATGTATTTCCATGAAGTTTTTCCTTCCGGTTTAGAGGTTGGTGGAATATACAAATTGAAGCTAACTTCGGCTTATGCTGTTGAGAAATTTTTACCTCAAGGTGGAACACCAAAAGCTCTTGACAAAAACTATGTAAATCCCACTAGCACTGCTGCTGGAGTTTTTGCAGGTCAAGTCGTGGCTCTTCAAATGAATGTGTCATTTAACGATGCTGGAAAAATTGGAAGCGGGAGTGTCAAACTTGGACAATTAATTGTGAATGCTGGCCCTCTTGCCGGGAAAACAGTTTATGAAGTCTTAGCTCTTGCAAATACTGCCCTAGGAGGTAGTACTACACCGTATACCATTTTACAATTAAACGATGCTGTAACCGCGATAAATGAAAATTTCAAAGATGGTAAATACAACAAAAAGTTCTTAAGGTGTCCTGAGATTCCACAAAAAGCTTCAATATCCGGTTCTGTCTTCTTCGATTTAAATAATAATGGTATTTTTGATTTATCTGAATTCGGCTTACCAAACGTAAAAGTTTATTTACTATCAGGTTCATCTATCATTGATTCAACTCTTACTGATGGATTTGGTTTTTATAAATTTACAAATCTAAATGCTGGAACATATAGTGTTAAAGTTGAAGATCCATATCAACTCATCTTAACCAACCCACCAAATCCAAAATCAGTGACAGTATCTACTGGTGAGCATAAAACGAACATTAACTTTGGTTATCGTTGTGGGGTTAATCTTGCAAAAATTTCCGGCTATGTGTATGTCGATGAAAATAAAAACGGAATTAAGGATTCTGGTGAATTACCATTAGCAAATGTAACAATAAAATTGTACGACGGTAATGGTAATATAATTGGAACTACAACAACTAACTCCGCTGGTTACTACGAATTTTCAAATCTAATTCCTGAAATTTACACAATTGAAGAAATTGATCCAGATTTATATAGAAGTACCACTCCAAACTTTATTAACCTGATAGTTTCAGCAGGACAACACTCACAAAATAACAACTTTGGCGACATTCTATCCGCTGATGTTTGCGGAATTGTGTTCCACGATTTCAATAGCGATGGCATAAAACAACCATCTGAACCTGGAATCAAAAACGTGTTAATTGAGCTTTTTGAAGTACCCACTAATAATTTTGTTGAATCTGTTATAACAGGTGTAAATGGGGAATATTGCTTTAGTTATTTAATTCCTGGCACTTATAAAATAAAGGAAACGGACCCTCCTGGATACATTAGCACCACACCAAATGAAATAATTGTAACATTAAATCAAGGTGACAAAATCTATAATAAGAATTTTGGTAACAAGTTAGTGGAAAAGAGTTCAATCGCAGGATTAGTTTGGAATGATTTGAATAAAAATGGCATTAGGGAACCAGGCGAACCTCGTATTCCAAACATTATTGTAAAATTATACGATTGTAGTGATAATTGGATCAAAGAAGTCTTAACTAATTCCCTAGGCGAATATAAATTTGATACTTTAATTTCAGGGCTATATCAGGTTCTTGTCGAATTACCAGGTGGTTTTGAGTTTTCTCCAATGAATGTAGGCACGGATGATAATTTCGATTCTGATATCAACCCAATTGGTTGGAAAAGTCATTGCATAACGCTCGGTCATGGCCAACATATAACTAACATCGATGCAGGAATGTCTGCCATTCCTCAAAACTTCTGCTCGATTGGCGATAAAGTCTGGAAGGATTTGAATATGAATGGAATACAAGACTACGGTGAACCAGGTGTACCAAATATTACTGTTAAACTATTCTCATGTTCAACTTCCACTCCAATTGATATTAAAACAACTAATGCTCAGGGTTATTACCTATTCACGAACATTCCAAGTGGAAATTATTTCTTGAAATTTGAGAATTTACCCTCAGGGTACACATTCACAATTAAAGACGCGGGAAATAACGATTTTATAGACTCTGATGTTGATCCGTTAACTGGCAAAACACCATGTTTTC
Source organism: uncultured Ignavibacteriales bacterium (assembly GCA_937138605.1). Lineage (GTDB taxonomy): Bacteria > Bacteroidota > Ignavibacteria > Ch128b > Ch128b > CAKZPH01. The sequence goes on along the minus strand of CAKZPH010000091.1, from coordinate 4,160 downwards.
CAGTTCAAATTCCAAACTGTGACAGTAATTCATCAAGATGGGATGCTGGTATTATTTCTTGCCCACAAACCTTCTCAATAAGTGGAATAGTTTACAACGATGCAAATGGTAATGGAATTAAAGATGCTGGTGAAGTTGGTATTCCAAATGTATTGATAAAATTATGGGGTACATCTGCTAATTTAATAGCAACAACTTTAACAAATGCCCTTGGTCAATTCAGTTTCACCAACGTGTTACCTGGTGATTACCATGTTCAAGAAATTGATCCACCAGGATATATAAGCACAACTCCAAACTCGTTCTTCGTACAAGTTGTAGCTTCCAATATATCAAACATTTTGTTTGGCGACAGAATCAAACCGGTTCCTGAGCCCTGTGATTTAACAAAATATGTGACCTATACTCAAGATCAATGGTGCATGGAACCTGCAAAATCATTATTGCTAAATAAATTCAATCTAGTTTTTGGTAGTTCAATGGTTATAGGTGGAAATGGTGGACCTTATACAATTACGTTTTCAAGTGCTAATGCAGTTAAATCTTTCTTTCCGCAAATAGGAGCACCGGGTGCCCTTAATATGAATTATATAAATCCAATCACAACTTCTGCTGGTCAATTTGCTGGAAACGTAGCTGCATTAACGCTCAACGTTTTATTCAATGATTCAGGGTACTTAGGTAGCAGTTTAACAACTAAGCTTAGAAATTTAGTAATTTCATCCGGTCCATTGAAAGATTACAAAGTTGGTGAAGTCCTATTGCTTGCAAATAAAGCTTTAGGTGGCGGTACAACTGCATTTTCTATTCAAACATTAAACGATGTCGTTTCTCAAATTAACTATGCATTCTCTTGTAACTGCAATACTGGATTCTTAATATGCCCCCCTCCACCAGATTCCTGCGGTGGTGGATTCGATGCTGGAGTTGAATCAAATTCAAACCTTGCTGATTTGCTCCTACAAAGATTAACGAAAATTGAATATGGTATGACTACCAAGATTTTAAGAAATCCTAAAGCAACGGTTAGTGCAAAACTTGGATTGCGAGAGTTAATACCTCAGGTTGGCCCACTTGGTAGCAAACCAGTTGAATCAACTCCATTTGATATTCTTGGAATTTCAAATGCTACTTCTGCATTTGCATTTGATTACAATCTTAGTTTAGCGAAAGGGGATGTCAGAATAGCTAGTGTTTTTGCCACAACCACCAATCCACCTTTCATCTATGAACACACAAAGGCAATTTGCGATAGATTAATTAATGCAGAGCTTGATTATATAACTCAAGTAAGAATTCAGGATAATTATTTCTTTGCATCGGTTATTAATAAATTAGATGAGGGTGTAATTGATTATACAATTCACTTCAGCATTTACGAAATTGGAAATAAATTCGTTGTTGATTCAAGATGGCTTATCGAAGATTATCGAGTACCATCCGGTACTACTAATATCTATAATTTCCAGGTCTGGGGTAGCAACTTCCAAAATGCAATATATCTTACAGAGTTAATATTGAACGAATTTAAATCCCGAGGAGAAATTAAATATCTGAATCAAGAATCCAGTCTACCAACTCCAGTATTTGTCAAGAAAGGTAAATATAATCATGATGGTAATGTTGAACTTGTAATCAATAACGCACAACTAACCCAGGACAAAATTACAATCAAGATAGTTGCAAGAAAAGTTCAAAATGGAGCGCGAACTGAATCATTTAAAACCTTCACATTAAATCCAGGTTATAATTCCATTCTTTTGAATACTGGAATTATATCCGATGCAAATATCTATATCTCTTCAACAAACGGATTCAAAGATGAAATATTTGTAAGTGGTGGTGCCTTTACTTATCTAACCGGTCCAAGTTCTCAAGTTAGTGAATTCGTTACTAACACATTTACGACACCATCAATGGAACATCTACCTAAAGGCTCTATGGTTCTAAGTGGTGGTGTAAAACTTAATGCTTCATTGAATGATTGGGTCACTATTTTCCGTTCGCTTACAGCCAATACTTCTCCCTATGACTTAAGTGATTATTATGCAATTCGATTCACTATAAAAGGTTATGGAAAAGTTCAATTTAGAATTGAGCAAGACGGAATAAGAAACTTTGATTTCCATCATAAAGAGCTCATACTTGACGGTTCAGAACAGACATTCACTATACCTTTCAGTGAATTTAGAAGAAGTGATGTCAGTTCAAAATTAGACCCATCACTCATCAGAAAACTTTCGATTATGATAATGAAAAGCACAAACCCACAAATGTCGAATGTTAATATTGAACTCAAAGATATAATATTCTTGAAAAAAGATTCCGAAAAGAATGCTCATACTAACATTCCTAAAGAATTTAAGCTTGCTCAAAACTATCCAAACCCATTCAACCCCAGTACTCTTATTGAATACACTGTAGCCAAAACTGAAAAAATCACAATTAAAGTCTACAATGTATTAGGAAAAGAAATTGCCACGATAGTTGATGAAATTAAAGATCCAGGTATTTATTCGGTGAGATTTGATGCCAAAGATTTAAGTTCAGGTATTTACTTCTACAAGTTGCAAAGTGAATCCTATTCGGCAGTCAGAAAAATGATTTTGCAGAAGTAATTCTGCAATTAATAGCCCCCTTCCTTCTAAGCCCGAGGTTTAATCTCGGGCTTTTTAATTTTATATTTCAAATTCTTTTGTGAAAGTACTCGATCTTCCAGATAATTTATCCGTGGCATTTAATCTAAGTAAATATTTACCCTCCTTGAAAGTTGAATCAAGTTGCAGATACAATTCAATCATCAAAACGTTATCAAATTTTTCTTTCTGAGTAATTAAAGTATCAACAACTTCAAAAGATTTTAACGTATCCATTCTACTAGTTATTAGATCAATTGTAAAGTTCATCTGGACCTCATTTCCCTCATTACTTTTTTTAACTCTGAATCCTACCAACTTAGTTAAACAGTAGACTTCAGCATTGATATTTTCTTCATAAGAGGGTAAAGTAAGAACATCCATATCAACAATTTTGAATTCTGTATCAATAGCATCAGGATCTTTACAATTTAGAAAAAACGATAATGTTAAAGTAGTAAATACAAATATTCCGTTTTTTAACAATACTCTCATAGTTTCACCATTTAATTGATTTTAGCTTATACAATTATCACCATTTTTTAATTAAAATTAAACTTTATTAAAGTGTTATCCTTTAGCAAAAAAAATTTTAATTAGGAATAAAAATTTAATGCAGTATACTCACTCAAAATTTATTCACTCTATTTAAAATTTAATTACCGAGTAGTAACTTGAAAAAAATGGAATTTGAATATGATAACAAAAATTGAACATATTGGAATTGCTGTAAAGAAATTAAGTGAAAGCATCCCCACATTTGAAAAACTTCTAAACACAAAATGTTATAAAATTGAAGAAGTGAGAGATCAAAAAGTAAAAACTGCTTTCTTTCTAATTGGAGAAACTAAAATTGAATTGCTTGAGGCAACATCACCCGAAAGTCCTATCGCTAAATTTATCGAAAAGAAAGGTGAAGGAATTCATCACATCGCGTTTGCAGTCGAAAATATCGAAGAAAAATTAAGCGAATTGAAGCAAATGAACTTTCAATTGATTGATGAAATTCCAAGGCTTGGTGCAGAAAATTTATATATTGCTTTTCTTCATCCAAAATCCACTAATAGCGTTTTAGTAGAAATCTGCTCCAATAATCTATCCAATAAGTGATAATGAAAAAACCTTTATCATAATAATTTTATTATTGTTTCATTTATCAATCTTTTCCCAATCTCAAAGCCTAGAAATATATGCATTTAAGAACAGATTGAAAATTATTTTATCAACAAATAAAGTTATGTCAATTGTATATTATCGTACATTTTTCAAAATAAAAGGAAGTCATGAATTATCAGGCACCAAAGGGATTCCACATTTTTCTGAAGATATGATGTTTAACCGCCCCCAGAGGGATAAATCCGGTTTGTTCGATAAAATACTTAAAGAAAATGGTGATTATTAAAATGTAAGTAAATAAAACGATTTTACAAATTAATGGTAAGAATTTAATCCTGAGCTACTCGGAACAGTATTTCACAGGGAAGTTGATCAAATAATTAATTTGAAATTAGACACAGAAAATCT
>CAKZPH010000090.1 GCA_937138605.1 uncultured Ignavibacteriales bacterium | reverse complement strand
TCTATTCTAGTAAATTTATTCTGTTTTTTTAACAAATAGTAAATGTAAAGACCTATTCCTTCTTGATAAACATTAAATGAATTCAATAAAAGTTTGTAGAAATTATAATTTTCGTATGCAATATTAAAACTATTCTGATTAAAATAGGTTAATAAGAAACCATTAGAATCCATCAGTTTTGTGTCGATGATTCTATAAAGATTATCTTTATCATTAATTAGTTTATTTAACAATAATTTCATAATCGTGCATTTTAATTAAATAAAAATTTCCAACTTTCCTTCTAAATATTCCGCCATAAAGAAATGGTGCAGTTGAAACTATGTCTTCCACTCTAAATTTAATTGTATAATCTTTGAAAATTTTAAAGTTATATAATACATAACTATCATGAATCGGGGGAAAAAATGAATAAAATACAAAATAGTCTGGTTTAGTCTTGTAAATGTAATCCTTTAAATTACCACTAATAACCGTTTTATAATACTCATGAGTATTTATTAGACCGTCTCCATTAATAACTCTCCTCTCTGAGAAAAAGCCAATCAAACCACTATAGTCAATCTGATAAATTGTACTTTTAGGATCTACTTTTTCTTTCAATAACTTAGCAAATGTATAAGCTGAAGTATGATTATAATAATTTGCTCGGAAGATGAAAAAATAAAATAAATTAAAAATAACTACGACTATAAGTAAGATGTAATAAAAATGTCGCCCCCAGATTCTGAGAAAATCTACTATTAATAAAATTGATATAAATATCGTAAAGGAATAATACCATTCTCTGATTCCATTTTTATTGAAAAATAAGTTGAATAATAAAAAAAGATTACCAACTATAAATAACATAATCAAAAATTTATTGTAGTGGTTAAAACTATTCTTTTCTTTTAACGAGGCGAGAAGTACGAGCAAAAAACCAAATAGAATAATTAATACTAGCATAAATTCAATGGGATAATTTTTCGGCAAAGGAGCAAACTTTAAATTTTCAAGTATATCTAATGAAAGCTTGTAATATGAGCTAATAGGATAAAAAGTTTGAAAAAGTATTTTGTTAGTGATTACATAACCCATAAATGTAATTATGGGAACAATTAAATAAGTATATTCTCGTAGTATGACTTTCCTGTTAATTAAAATTTCATAAATTAAAATTCCCACTATTATAAACCAGAATAAATCCACTCTGGATAAGAACAATAAACTTAACAAAATAGATTTATGAAATGATACGTTTCTCTTTTTAATCGCTTCAATAACGGAAACATAGATTAGTGCTATGATTAAAAGGATCAAAATTTGATTTTCTAATCCTATCAAATAAAAGAATACAAGTGGAATGGCGAGTAAAATGAAATTCAAAAATTCTAGTAAAAAATCTTTTCCATAAACCATTCTATAGATTTTTTCAATCAATAAAACAGATAAAAAAGTTAATATTCCAGTAAATAAAAAAATTCCTCTTAATAATTCCTCCCTATTCAAATAAAAAAAGATATCCTTAAATTTTATTAATGATATAAGAATTAAAAACCAAAGCGGATGATATCCATTCGTTTGATTGATTCCGTCAAAAGTAGAGCCTAATCCAGAAGCAAAATTTAATGCAGTTTGTAAGTAGAAATAGGAATCATCGTTTGTGAAATGTAGTAAATAATCAAACGGCAATAAAAGCCAAGGTACTAACATTATTAAAAGTAAAAGGACTTTTCTTTTCATTTTTGAATCAAAGAATTATAAATATTAATTAAGGTTTCTACATAACTTTCTACATCATATAATGAAGTTACTTTTTTGTGCAAATTCATAGAGAGTTTTTCTTTTTCTGTGTTATTCATACTCAAAAACACTTTAATTATTCTTACAATTTCCTCTTCACTATTTGGCTTAAATAATAAACCATTTAACCCATCGGTAATAAATTCTTTAATCCCACCTACCTCAGCTCCTATAAAAACTTTTTTGTAAAGTCCTGCCTCCAGCATTACATAAGGAAAAGATTCAATTAAGGAAGGCATTATGACAGCGTCAGATAATGTATAATATTCTTCAATGTTATTACTCACTGGAAAAAAATAAACATCATTTTCAAGTTTTAATTCACTTTTCTCTCTGTCAGTTATCACGAATAATTTCAAATTTATGTTTTCATCTGAAATCATATTAAATGCATTTAGAAGTAAATACGCTCCCTTCTCTTTTGTAAATCTACCCACAAATAAAATCACTACTTCATTATCGTTCAATCCAAATTTTTGACGAATTTCTTTTTTTTCAAGCGGCACTAAATTCTTAGCAACGGGATTATAAATCTGAACAACCTTAGATGGATTTACTCCAAAATTGGTCGTCAAATTTTCTTTGACAGTTTTACTTACAGCTATTACAATGTCCGACTTAAAACTTAAACATTTGTATCCATGAACGATACTATGAACAGTAGTAACAGTTTTAACATTCAAATCCTTCTTGATCAAGTTTGAAATAAGTTCAGGATATCTATGATGAGTGTGTATTATATCTATCGATTTTTCTTTACAAAAATTTTTTAGCTCAATAATATTCCTAAAGAAATATTTCAAATTTTTTATACCTTTTGAAAAATTAATTATATGTGGCTCAATTCCTAATGATGTTATTCTTTGTAATGAATCACCTCCGTTTGTTATAAAAAACAAATTAATGTTATCATATTTAATTAACTCGGCAAAGATAAGCGAAATATATTTACTAACTCCGCATGTATAATTAAAATCCGGGCTAATATGTAAAACATTAAGTTTTTTCATACAGTAAATTCAGATATAAATTTTCAAAAAAGTCTTTAAAGCTATCTTTTGTATATTTAGTTGTTATTGCAACTTTTCCATTCATACTCATTCTTTTTCTCAATTCGTCATTACTTAATATTTCAACTAATTTCTTCACGCCTTCAAATTCGTCATTTTTGTTAAAAACCATTCCACATTTATTGTTTTCAATTATTTCTCTTATGCCTCCAACATCCGTTGAGAGCACAGGTAGACCGTAATACATAGCTTCCCAAACGATGATAGGTAATCCTTCCCTATTAGATGTTATTAACAAGCAATCAAAATATTTCATATAAATAGAGACATTCTGAACATATCCAAACACCAAAACATTTCTAATATTTAACTCTCTAATTGTTTTGTTTAATTCTTCTTCATATTCTCCATCACCAAATAGTAGAAGTGATATGTTAGGATACAGTTCCATTGCTCGTGAAAAGATCCTCAGTGCTCTAAAAACATTTTTTTCTCTATCAAACCTTCCAACAAAAGCTACTAGTTTATCTTTTTTCTTAATTATGTTTATTAAATTTGATAATTGTGACTTTTCTTCAACTCCTAACTCAATTACTGCTTCTCCGTTATAATAGTGTGAAATATTTTTGAATAATTTAGTTTCGTTCAACAAAAGTTCTTTACTTTTTTGAGATGGTACGATTGCTATAGTTTTTCTGATATTCAAAAGAACGAAAAAAGCTAATCTATAAATTATTTTTTCCATAAATGTGTTATAATCATTTTTAATAAACAAGCCATGATAACTGAAAATCAAAGGTTTATTCAAAAATAAGTTTAATAGACTTGTAAAGAGTAATGCTTTTATGGAATGGGCGTTAATGATATCAAAATTCTTATATCTAATAATTTTGTATAATTCGAAAAGGGACTTTATTGAAAAATTTCTTGAGAAGTCTGATAAGAATTCACTATTTATTTTATTTTCCGTTAATATTTCTTTTAACTTTGGATCGTAACTTGTTATAACTGTGTGTTCAAAATTTTCATCCAGATTTTTTATTTGAGCTTTAAGGTGAGCAAATACACCATCAGCTTTTCCACTTAAATTATTTACAACATGACAGATTTTAAAATTATGAGATAGAGTCATAGATTTTAGTATATTTCTCTACCATTTTTTCCACAGAAAATTCCTTTGCTGTTTCTTTCATATTTTCTGAAAAATCAATATCAGAATCATTGAGATAACGAGCTATTTGTTCGTAATCATCTGGCTGGACTAGAAGTCCATTGAAAT
>CAKZPH010000089.1 GCA_937138605.1 uncultured Ignavibacteriales bacterium | reverse complement strand
TTATAAAAAAAGGTGAACATGGTGCCCTAATGATGACAGAAGATAATTACTTTATTGCTCCAGCTTACCCTCTAGAAAATATTCAGGATCCTACAGGGGCAGGTGATTCTTTTGCAGGCGGATTAATTGGTTATATTGCTAAGGTAGGTTCATTTGATAAAGAAACTTTGAAGAGAGCAGTTGTTTATGGTAGTGTGATGGCTTCATTTTGTGTTGAAAAGTTTAGCGTTGATGGATTAATAAGCTTGAATGATGATAATATTACCGAGCGATTTCATCAATTTTATGGTCTCACTCACTTTGAAGTTTAATTATAAATTACTCTTTTTTTGTCGTCAAAAAGTTTTATGTATTTAAAAAGCAACCCAAAGTGCTTAAATATTATATTAAAAGATTTATTTCTAGTTGGAAAAAACTTTTCCGAACCCTGTTAGTCAATCTAAATAAATCTTTAAGGGAAGATTCGATCTCATTATCAAGATTACATGATCAGGTTATTTTTAAGTGAAAATATAAACTAGAGGTATAATGTTGGATTATTTTTCTATAAAGTTTATGAATGGTAAACTTTGTTTTCTTGATCAAACAAAGTTACCTGATGTTGAAGAATTCATATGTACCGATTCTCCTGAAAGAATAGCTTTAGCGATTGAACGACTAGAAATTAGAGGGGCACCATTAATAGCAATAGCAGCTTTGTATGGTGTCGCCTTAGCAGTCAAAGCATCTGAAAAAAACTTTTATCCAGCTATTGAAAGGTTTAAGAGTACAAGACCTACAGCGGTAAATCTGTTTAATGAATTAAGAGACTTGGAAAGATTTTTTGAAGAAGATATTAAAAATCAAAATTATGAAGCCGTTTTAAATTTTGCTTTTGATTATCATAAGAAGGATGAACGGTATTGTGAAAACATTTCAAAGATTGGTGCTGACTATATTGAAAATTTGTTTAATCGAAAATTAAATATAATTACACATTGTAACACTGGAGCTCTTGCAACTGGAGGCATTGGAACAGCTTTTGGTGTCATTTATGAATTACATAGACGAAATTTAGTGAATATGGTTTTTGCTTGTGAGACCCGTCCCTTTTTGCAGGGATTGAGATTAACTTCTTTCGAGCTGAAAAAAAATAAAATCAATCACGTCATCATTGTAGATTCATTAGCCTCTTTTATTATGAAGAAAGAAAAAATTGATTTAGTTATAGTTGGTGCAGATAGAATAGCAAAAAATGGAGATACTGCAAACAAAGTTGGTACTTATTCACTTGCAATTAACGCAAGATATCACAACATTTTATTTTTTGTGGCCGCACCATCCACAACTTTTGATAATGAAATTCAAGAAGGTGAAAATATAAAAATTGAAGAACGCTCACCTGATGAGTTGTTATCTTTTGGTTCTTCAAAAGTGTTATTTAATCAAATTAATTCAATAAATTATTCTTTCGATGTTACGCCATCTGACTTAATTAGTGGAATAATAACTGAAAAGAAGGTTTATACTCCACCATTTGATTTTTCATATGACTAAGATCATTAAAGACCGAGGAATTGTTCTAAAGAAAAAAAGATTTAGAGAAACAAGTAAATTAGTTACTATCTTCTCTGAAAATTCTGGGAAGTTAAATCTCATCGCAAAGGGGGTTCGTTCTCTAAAATCTAAAGCTTCAGCTGTTTTAGAACCAGTAAACTTAACGGAGTTTGTGTATTATTATAAACATACACGAGACCTTCAGTATATATCTTCAGCTGAATTTGTTAATGACTATTCAAGGATTAAATCTGATTACGATAAGTTAAAGTACGCTTTTGCTGTTCTGGATATTGTTAATCTTTTTTCTAAAGAAGGTGAGCCAAATCAAGTTCTTTTTGATATGACTAAGGATTTTCTCGATGCATTAAATGATAAGAATTTAATTGAGAGTGCGTTATTCGACTATTTTTTAATAAAAACCTCGAAAATATCAGGTTATCCTGTCGTCTCTTTTAATTGTCCAATTTGCAATAACGAATTGAATCTTATTTCTTATGAATTTGTTTTTACTAAGGATTCTGGAGTTATATGTCATAAGTGCTTATGGAATAAAAATAATCTAATTGATCTGAATGAGGCAGAAAAAAAAGTTTTTGTTGATTTGACCTTAGATAATCTGGATACTTTCATTGATAGAAACTTACAAATACTAACAAAGAAAATTTTGTATAGTTTAATTGAGTTTTTAAAATATCACGTAGAGGAATTTGGAAGATTAAAATCTATCCAAATGATTGAAACCTAAAATATGTTCAAAAAGTAAAAATCTAAAAAATTGTGGAGTAAATATGAGTAAGAAAAAATTATTAGGATCAACAATATTAATTCTTATAGGATTTGTTTTTGGTGTAACTTTAGTAACAGGTTTTAACTTTGTAAAACCAGGATTTAGTTTATCTCAAGTTGGTTCACCTAATCCTTTAGTGAGTCAAAATCAAGATGCTCAAAAATTAAGTGAAGCATTTATTGCAGTTGCAGAAGCAGTTACACCTACAGTTGTTTACATCGAAACTAAATCGGAAAGTAAGGCAGTTCAAATTCCTGAGGATCATGAATTTTTCTTCAAAGATTTTCCTTTCTTCAAAGACTTACCTAAAATTCCACAGCAAGGTGCAGGTTCGGGTGTTATAATCTCTCCCGATGGTTACATCATTACAAATAATCATGTTGTAAAAGACGCAAAGGTAATTAACGTAATATTACATGATAAAAGAAAATTTACTGCTGATTTAATTGGTGTTGATCCATTAACAGATCTTGCCGTTATAAAAATTGATGCAAAAAATTTAAAACCAGCTTATTTTGGTAACTCAGATAACTTAAAGGTTGGACAATGGGTTTTGGCAATTGGAAATCCTCTTGGATTATCTTCTACTATTACTGCGGGAATTATTTCAGCGATTGGACGAGGTGGATTGGGATTAATCCAAGATAGTTATGGTATAGAGAACTTCATTCAAACTGATGCAGCCATAAACCCGGGTAATAGTGGCGGTGCCCTTGTAGATCTAAATGGAGCTTTGATCGGCATTAACACCGCAATCGCTTCACGTACAGGCTATTATCAAGGTTATGGTTTTGCAATTCCCGTAAATATTATAAAAACTGTTGCTAAGGATTTAATTGAACATGGTAAAGTAAGAAGAGGTTATATTGGGGTTCAAATTCGTGAAGTTGACGATGCAACAGCTAAAGCAGTTGGATTAGATAGAACGTATGGTGTAATCGTAGAGAAATTAGTAGAAGATGGTGCTGCAAAAGATGCGGGAATTGAAGAAGGTGACATCATCTTATCTATTGATGGCAAAGAAGTTTATAAACCGAATGATTTACAAGGTTATATTGCTAGTAAACATGCCGGTAATAAAGTTAAACTAAAAATTTATAGAAACAGCAAAACATTTGATAAAGAAATTACATTAAGACC